>CACYSG010000017.1 GCA_902776955.1 uncultured Bacteroidales bacterium
ACAGGTATTTGTGGCATCGCGTCCACTGATAGAAGTGTGTTGGGCAAGCTCTTTTTACGGAAATAGGTTTTCTTAGGCATAGGGCTATATCCGTAAAAAAGGTCACCAGTGACGGTGACCTCGGGCCTTTACGGCTTAAAGCGGAGAGCCTATCCCTGGCGGGTTGCTCCTCAGCAGAGCCCGCTTCTGTTTCAACTCTCTGACCACAAAGGTACTATCTAAACTTGAACTGATGAAGTCAGAAAGTTAAAAATGTTAATTCCCTTGGTGTGCAACATAGAAATAAGTACAATAAACACAATTCATTCATTTCCTGAAGATTGCGTTTACTGTACTTATTTTCTTCCCTTGATGGTCAGGAATTGTCTAAAGTAATTCAGACATTTCTAAACACTAAACTCTAAACTTCAAGTTACTGGAGTGGTCATTCCAGCAACTTGAATAGAATCAGTTGCCGTTGACCACTTGGCTAATCAGGGCGGTCACGTCGGAGATGTTTACCACACCGTCACCGTTCAGATCGGCATTTGACAGGTTGAGGCCTGAACCACTGCCGTTCAGCACATAGCTGATCAAGGCGGTCACATCTGAAATGTTCACCACGCCGTCTCCGTTGGCATCACCGCTTGTCACATTGGTGAGGGTGGTGAATTCCACCTCTTCGCCGTAGGTCGTCTTGCCGCCAGCGGTGACAAAGGCGCGGAATTTGTATTTCGTACCAGGCTGCAAACCAGTCACGGTCTTACTCATGCGTTCGCCAGTAGCAGTCACCTTGGTTCTGGAGGACGAGGTAGCCTTCCTGTACTCAAAACCTTGCTGGGTGATGGCATCCGAGCCGCGCAGCGCCACGCCCTGCAGAGTTGCTTCGGTCTTAGTCACAGCAGGCGAGTTATAGGTATAAACCACGGGGTCGAACTCCACTCCAGCATCGGCGGTATAGAAGGTCACCCAGTCGCCATAATAAACCGTGCCATTGTTGGACTTGTAGAAGGGGCGGAACTTGTAGAAGGTATCCCGGGTCAGGTTCTTGAGCGTTCCTGCCATCTGGCCGTCATAGACGGGGCAGTAAACCCTCGTTCCCAAGTAATCGTCGGGACCGTCGTAGCGACGCCAGTCGAAGCCGCAAATCGTCTCCTCGTCGGCCATATTGGTCTCGGCCTTTAGCATCACCGTCGTCTCATTAAGCATCGTGCCACCCTCGGGCACCATCATCAAGTCCGAAGTGTAGAACTTCAGCGGAGTCTCGACGCCACCCTTGGTGTAGGTCGCGCTATAGATGTGGTTCGGCTCGAGCCCCGTCACCAGCAACGTCGTGTTGTAGCGCTGACCTTCAAACGTGAAGTAGCTGTTCACAGTTTGGCTAGCATCCTGCAACTTCACGCTGGTCGGATAAATCGACGAGTTGAAGACTACACCGCCATCGCTGTAGGATTCCGTCTTGATCTCATGGAACAGGTTCCACGGGTTCGTCTGGATATAATAGCCGTATGTCAAATCAGGCACATAGAGAATCGCATTCTGATAAGTCACCGCATCAAACATATCACTATTACCCATCACAGGCGGCATAATCGCCCTGCAATAGACCTTAGCCAACTTCGTGCAACCCGAGAAAACACCATTATATATATAGAAAACAGAGTTCGGCAGTGAGATCGTATTCAAATTAGTACAACCCGAAAATGCATAACTGGAGATAGTTGTGACCGAATTGGGGAAAGTAACACTTGTCAACCCTGTGCAGCCTGAGAACGCAGTATAACCTATGGTCTGAACTGAATTGCCAATGGAAACACTGGTCAACCTCGTACAACTAGAAAAGGCGTTATCATAAATAGAAGTGACCGAATTAGGAATCGAAACCGTCGTTATTTTAGAGCATGAAACAAAATTATTGGGAAGCACCTCAACACCAGATCCAATCGTTACCTGAGTAATATTGGAAGTCGTCATATTGCCGTTTGAAGAACAATTCTTGGCATTCCAAACCAATTTGTTTACATTATTACAACCATGAAACGCATTGCCACCAATTGAACTCACATTTAGGGAAATTGTCACACTTGTCAATCCCGTACAATTATTAAAAGCATATCCACCTATTGAGGTGACAGTGTTGGGAAAATAAATGTTTGTCAATCCAACGCATCCTTCAAATGCATTATTGCCAATTGTTGTAATAGATGTGGGTATGTATATATTTGTCAATCCAACGCATCCATTGAATGCATAAGCACCTATTCTTTTTACAGTACTCGGGATAGAAAGACCTGCGATTTTGGAGCCCGAAACAAAATAATCAGGTAGCACCTCGACACCTAAACCAATCGTCACTTGAGTTATATTGGATGTAGCCATATTCCCATTTGATGAACAATCCTTCGCATTCCATGTCAGTTTAGTTACATTATTGCAACCGTCAAACGCATAATTGCCAATTGAAGTCACATTAGTAGGAATCGTCAAGCTAGTTAGTCCCGTGCAATCTCTAAACGCACTTCCACCAATGTATGTCACAGAATTGGGGATTGTGACGCTTGCCACACTACTAAAATAAAATGCCATATCACCGATAGCAGTAACAGAATAGGTTTTACCGTTGTAAGTAACACTGCTGGGGATAGTAACGCTACCACTGTAACTATTATAGTAGGCGGCTTTGTAGGTTACATAGACTGAAGTGCCATCACCGTTAAAGTGGTAGTAGATGCCGTTAACCTCAAAGTCATAGGCGTGAGAGGGGATGGCTGTGGCGAGGATGGCGGCGAGGAGGAGGGTCGCACGCAAGAAGGTTTGGAGTTTGGTTTTCATTTTCATGCGGGTGATTCTTTTGTTTGCCGACTCTGGCCCCCAATTTGCTGCGGCGAGGTTGTAAAAAAACGAAAGCGAGAGGCCTTATTACATGCCCATCCGAAGGATAGAGCATATCAATAAACACTTTCTTGTCATTACATCCAGTCAGGTTCATGTCCGCCTGATGAATCGCCAACAAAGATAAACCAAATCAAGAGAAATCGCAAGCAAAACAGGGAAATTTGCAGGGCAACCGCACCAAAATAATAGTGCTGTTGAAACGGTTACCCTTCTGATTCGATAGTTTGACCGTGCTAGCGCACGGGAAATTAGTCAACTTTTGTGCAAGTTGAATGCCATGAAAATTGTTTCAATAGCTGAAGCGCCGCCAAAAATATTCAAATACGCATTTAAAATGCTTTTTGTCATGGTTTTTGGGGAATTGTGAGTAATTTTGCGGAAACAAGATTGATTGGACTATGACTGAGAAAGAGAAGATGTTGGCTGGGGAGACCTATTCGGCACTGGATGCGGAGCTGTTGAAGGAACTGAACGAGTGTAAGGATATCGTTCATGAGTATAACCTGCTGGTGCCGTCGAAGCGGGCTGAGCGCACGGCGATGCTGAAGTCGCTATTCGGACACGTGGGCGACGACAACATCTTGATCAACCAGCCGTTCTACTGCGACTATGGCAAGCATATCAGCGTCGGCAAGCGGTTCTTTGCGAATTTCAACTTCACGGTGCTCGACGAGGCGCTGGTGACCATCGGCGACGACTGCTTTGTCGGTCCCAACGTGAGCATCTACACCGCTTGCCACAGCACGGATCCCGTGGAGCGCAACACGCGGCGGGAGTGGGCGTTACCGGTAACCATTGGCGACAATGTGTGGATCGGAGGCTCAGTGACGATCCTGGCGGGCGTGACGATTGGTGATAATGTGACCATCGGTGCCGGATCGGTTGTCACGCGCGACATTCCGTCCAACACCGTTGCGGTGGGCAATCCCTGCCGCCCCATCAAGAGTATCCCGGTGGGGTAGAAGTGGGGCCGGGGGATTAACACGGGTTTATTCCTTTCTTCTTCTTTAGCGTATGTGCAGGCCGCCGTTGGTGAGCAGGCACCCGTATTGCACGCTGTTGAGCCTGCGCAGCCAGCCATTGAGGAACACGGCGTTGTTGCTTTTGCCGATGCTGCGCAAGAACTTCTCGCGCTGTTCCCACAGGAGTTTGAACAGTTTCTCGCCTTTCATGGAATTGAACTTGGACAATGTTTTTGGGCCGACGATGCCGTCAGCCTCGAGGCCGAGGAGTTCCTGCACCCGCTTGATGTATTTTGTCCCGCTCATCCACACGCAATCGACGATCAGGTAGGTGACCCACTCGTCTTTAATCTTATCAGCCTTGATTTTGTCCCAGTAACCCCATCGCAGCACCTCGTTCCACTCTTTGGCCGTGATGCGGCGCAGGTTGGTCAACGTCGGTGCGGGCAGTTTCTTGGCTTTACGGTATTGGCAGAAGGTCTTGTAGGTCACTCCCTTCATCGTAGCGCCTCCCTTATCGTTGGGGTGGTTGCTCCAGCCTCCCTCCCAGCTGCGGCAGAATTTGCCGTATTTTTCAATCTTTTCCATGCTTTATTGTATGATGTGATCAGGTTCAACTTGTTGAAGTCATGTGCAAAGATACTACATCAGCGCCAAAACAGCAACAAAACAGGCCATAATTAGACGCAACAAATGCCGTTACGGTCTCGTTGACCATAACGGCTTGATGCGTCAGAGTGATGTGGCGGGTAAAGCCCGCTTTATCTCTTACTTATAAACGGTGTCGCTGACGGTGAGGCTGTAGCGACCCTTAGCGCGACGACGGGCGAGGACCTTGCGGCCATCGGCGGTGCGCATGCGATGACGGAAGCCATGCTTGTTGGCTTTCTTACGGTTCGAGGGTTGGAATGTTCTTTTCATTTCTTATCTCTTTTTTTTAGTTGTTCCGAAAAATTTTCGCAAAATGCGGTGCAAAATTACTCCTTTTTTTCAAATTACACAAATCTAAACGCATTTTTGCGGAAAAGTTTTTGTTTTTTTTCTCAAAATCACTACTTTTGCACCCACAAAAGACTGATAACAAACTGTATTCACAAAAAATAATAGCAATTACAATTATGATTAATGCTCAAGACATCAAGAACGGAACGTGCATCCGCATGGACGGCGATCTGTATTTCTGCATCGAATTCCTTCATGTAAAACCCGTCGTTGACGGCCGCGTGCTGGAGCGCCGTTTCAACATTGGCGAGAAGCTCGAGGATGTTCGTGTTGAGCGCCGCCCCTATCAGTATCTGTACATGGATGGCGAGGACGCCATGTTCATGAACAACGAGACCTTTGAGCAGATTCCCATCAGCAAGGCCTTGATTACCGGCGCCGACTATATGAAGGAAGGTGACATCGTAGAGGTTGTCAGCGACGCTTCGACCGAGACCGTCCTGTTCGCCGAGATGCCCATCAAGACCCAGTTGAAGATCACTTACACCGAGCCCGGTGTGAAAGGCGATACTGCCACCAACACGTTGAAGCCCGCCACCGTTGAGACCGGTGCCACCGTGCGTGTGCCCCTGTTCATCGACACCGACGAGATCATCGAGGTTGACACCCGCGACGGCAGCTATCAGGGCCGCGTGAGGTAATCTCCGTATCAGGGAACTTGAACGAGTTAAATAAGGTGTCAGTTTAAGGTTTTAGCTTTTGATTTCCTTCAAGCTTTCGTATTTAGATATTAGTTTTAAGTTTATTTACTAATGAGTAAGCCAGTGGCTTGCGAGATAAATTGAGCTATTATGGGGTTGTTTTTTAATAAAACGCTTCTGGAGGACCTCTATCGCTATGAGGGTGATGGAAATCAAAAATTGAAGGTTAAACTGAGGTATTTGTTCTGTGCCCCAGGCTATACATACATCTTCTTTTTTCGGCACGCATCCATGGCGCGCAATAGAATTAGCCGTATGTTCTGGAGCTTTTTCCTGCATGTGACAAAGTTTATTACTCACATACAGATACCTGCCGGCACCAAGATAGGGCGTGGTTTTCGAATTGTGCATTTTGGACATATTGTGGTGAATCCCGAAGCTGTGATAGGTGATAATTTCAATATATCCCAAGGTTGCCTTATTGGTAATGCAATGGGAAAACGGATGGGCTCACCCACATTTGGAAACAATGTGTGTATGAATGCAAATGCGATTGTCATAGGAAATGCCCACATTGGCAACAATGTCCTGATAGCCCCAGGGGCATTTGTTAACTTTGATGTCCCCGATAACTCGATAGTAATCGGAAACCCTGGTAAGATTATAGCAAGAGAAAGCTCGCCGACCAAAAAATATATCGTTTATCCGGTTGGCGATTGAACCAACAAGTTGTTCAACTCCCCACTTTGAGTAGATGAAAAGGTGGAACAATCAAAATGATTGTTCCACCTTTTCAACAGAATCAGAGTTTGCGGAGGATCCAGGGGAGGGGTTCAAGAATTTTGAGGCAAACCTTTTTATCGAGGTCGCGGAGCATAGCCGCGGCCTCGACGTTTGTATCAAAGCCCTGGACGATGACGTAGTATTGTTTCTCGGAACCGCCGAACAGGACATAGCTGTCCTTGAAACCGCATTCCTGGCGCAGGCGGTCGCGGTAGCTCTTGGCATTGATGCGCTGGGTGAAGGTGGCAACCACGACATTATATGGCTTGGCCACGTCGGTCGAGTCGATGGCGACGTTGGCATTGACATACACCAGCCTGACGCTGTCACCGTCGATGACCGTGGTGTAACGCTGGCGTTCGGCCTCGATTTTGGCGTAGGTCTCGGCGCCGATGCCGGTTTGCCGCCGCTCAACGGCCTTCTCATAAGCTTCGCGGTAATTCTGCTCGTTGCTGTGGCATGCCGTCATGAGCATTGTGACCATCAGCAAGGATAATATTATAAATGTATTCCTCTTCATGATTAAGAACCTGATTAATTCATTTTAAGCTAGGAAACGCTATTTCGCCAATTCGATAACCTGTGCGTGGGTGATGTTGCCTTGATCCAGCGTGAGCGTCACCAGCGTGCGCACTACCTGCCAGCCTTGCACGCCTGCAGCGCCCGGGTTGACAACGAGGCAGCCGAGCGAGGGGTCGGGCATGACCTTGAGGATGTGACTGTGGCCGCACACAAACAACCTGGGCTTGGACAACTCCAGCCGTTGACGGATGCCCGGCGCATATTTGCCCGGATAGCCGCCGATGTGTGTCATCACCACCTTGACACCTTCTACCTCAAAGATTTCCATCTCCTTGAAACGGCGCCGCAGACTCGCCCCGTCCACATTGCCGTACACGGCCCGGAAGACGGGAGCAATGGCCTCGAGGCGGTCGGCGATGGCGTCGCTGCCGATGTCACCGGCATGCCACACCTCGTCACAGTCGGCAAAATGCTGGGCGTAGCGGTCGTCCCACCATGCGTGGGTGTCACTGATGATGCCTATCTTCTTCATAGCCATTAGCCTTTAGCTGTCAGCCATTAGCTTCCAATCGTCCATTTACAGGGCGAATTCCATGAGGCGGGCAAGGTATTTGCCGATGATGTCAAACTCGAGGTTGACGACGGTGCCTACCTCGATGCAGTGGAAGTTGGTGATCTCGCGGGTGTAGGGGATGATGGCCACCTGGAAGCTGTCGCACTCGCTGTTGCAAACGGTGAGCGACACACCGTTGACGGTGACGCTGCCTTTCTCGACGGTGACATAGCCCTTGCGTGCCATCTCTGGAACCACTTCATACTTGAAGGTGAAGTAGTGGCTGCCGTCCACCTCGCGGACATCGGTGCACACGGCCGTCTGGTCGACGTGACCCTGCACGATGTGGCCGTCAAGGCGACCCTCGATGAGCATTGAGCGCTCCACGTTGACCTCGTCGCCCACCTTGAGCAGTCCCAAGTTGCTGCGGTCGAGTGTCTCCTGAATTGCGGTGACGGTATAGGTGCCGTCGCCAGGCAGTTCCACGACGGTAAGGCACACGCCGTTGTGTGACACACTCTGGTCGATTTTCAACTCGTTGGTGAAACTGCACTTGAGGGTGATGTGCAGGTTTCCTCCGTCCTTGCGTAATGCGACGACGCGCGCCGCTTCTTCAACTATTCCTGAGAACATGATATATCTGTCGTTTTATTGTTGTTATTGTAATCATTGTTATCTTAGATTTAACGTGAATGGTACCGCTTTTATTGCATCAGCATTACCCTTAGGTCAAACATAGACACCAGCCTTGAGAAAAGTGGCTGTAAAACCGCATATCTGTTAAAAAACCCTAATATTGTAAATTTAATCAATTTAAATAAGGATTTGATGGGAGTAATTCGTTACTTTTGCCAAAGATAATGACAAATGCTTGATAATTGATGAGGAAAACATGCATTCATATTGGTAAAGAGATTCATGACGAATTGCTTCGCCAGGGTCGTAGCGTGATGTGGCTTTCGCAGCATCTCGATTGCAACCGCACCAATATATACAACATCTTTTGCCGTGAGAGCATCAGCACCGACCTGTTGATGAAAATCAGTTTTGCGATGAAGAGAGATTTCTTTGCCCTCTATTCCCAGCATATAGAATCCGCTCTTGCCGAGGAAGATAAATGATGGTGAGCGCATTGCCGCTGGACGCAGACTAGTATACCCTTTCCCATACCGGTAACAACAAAAATCCCCGCCTCCTGACAACCAGGGACGGGGAGCAAGCTGTTTAGAAGTTTAAACTATATACTTATAGTCATGCGGGGCATAAGCCCTTGGGACGATAAGCCGTGGATGAGTCGGCTCGGTTATTCCTTGCCGAACTGCTCAAAGAAGAGCGTGTAGGAAATCTTATCCACCAACTCCTCAGGACCGAAGAACTGGATGGGGCCGGGATAGATGTAGCACGTCTCAAGCGCCCACTTGTCGCGGTTCTCGACAAAGTGCTTGAAGGGAGCACCCTCGAGGTCCACCATGGCCTTGCGGATAACGGGCTTATCCTTACCGGAACGACGTTCCATGTTCATCATCATGGTGATGGGCACACCGCAGGCAACCCAATCCTGAGCCTTACGTCCCAGGTGGGTGATGGCCGACATGTAACCGGTGGCGCCCACAAAGATGAGGTGAGAGGCGTTGTAACCCAGCGAGTAGCAATAGTCGGCATCAAAGTTGGAGGGGAAGGATGCACGTCCCTCGTAACCGAAGAAGTGATGCTGAGTCTTGAACTTGATGCGTTCAATCTCGCCGGCCTCGGCACGCATGTCAAGCACATGGGCTACCATGCTGCTGAGCAGACGCTCGCTCTCGATTTGGGATACCATCACGTTGCCGTGCTCGTCGCGGTCCAACGCCAGCTGGCGTGCAACTTCCTCGGGCAGTGAGTCGTAAACGACACGGTTCTCCTCGGACAGATGCTCGCGCACGAAGTTGTTCTGCTCCATTTCACGCAGATCTGAGATCTCGGGGAATTTGGTCAGCATCTCGTTGAGCTCCGAGATGAGCTTCTTCATGGTGGGAACGAACTCCACGATGCCCTCGGGGACGAGGACAGTACCGTAGTCCATACCCATATCATGGCGCTTGACAACGATGGTGGCAATCTCCTCGGCGATGTCGTGCAGGGTCTTTTCCTTAGCCTCAACCTCCTCGCTGATGATGCAGTAGTTGGGACGGGTCTGCAATGCGCACTCCAGGGCGATGTGTGACGCCGAGCGTCCCATCAGCTTCATGAAGTGCCAGTATTTCTTGGCTGAATTACAGTCGCGGGCAACGTTGCCGATGAGCTCACTGTAGACCTTGGTTGCTGTGTCAAAACCGAACGAAATCTCAATGTGCTCGTTCTTGAGGTCACCGTCGATGGTCTTGGGGACACCGATAACCTGCACACCTGAATCGTGAGCCTTGTAGTACTCGGCCAGGATGGCGGCATTGGTGTTGCTGTCGTCACCACCGATGATTACCAGCGCCGTGATCTTGAGTTCGCGCAGGATCTGCAAACCGGCCTCAAACTGTTCGGGCTTTTCCAGCTTGGTGCGGCCCGAGCCGATAAGGTCAAAACCACCGGTGTTGCGGTACTCTTCAATCATGTCGCCAGTGATCTCAATGTAGCGGTGCTTGACAAGACCGTTAGGTCCGCCCAGGAAACCGTACAGACGGCAGTACTTATTCAAAGCCTTGATACCATCATAGAGGCCACAAATCACATTGTGACCGCCGGGAGCCTGACCGCCGCTCAGGATTACACCCACGTTGAAGGGTTTCTCGGGCGGCATGGCCGAATCATCGCGTTCAAAGGTCAATTGGGGCATGCCATAGGTGGTGGGAAACAGCGACTTGATGGCCTCTTGGTCGGCCACCGACTCTGTGGGTTTTCCCTCGATTGCGCGTACGGGGCACCTGAGGGTGACGGGCAGCTTGGGCCTGTAGGTCAGCCTCATGTTCTCCATTAAACTCTTGTTGTCAGTCATTGTTATAATATTTGGTTTGTAAACAGTTAAACAATCTTTTTTTACCGCTACAAAAGTACTGCAAATTTGTCACGCCCGCACCATAATAACCTAACAATTTTTTCATTTATTCAGCCCGATTTAGAATTTTTGACACTTTTGGACTGAAAAATGATGATTTTTTACCGATTTGGGCAGTTTTTCTTCCTATTTTTTGCGCTTAGGTAGGTGCTGTTTTTATGTAATTTGCAGTGTACGATGCACTTTTACTCGATAAATTCGCAAGTCGTGCACAAATAACTCACCTGAACGGTTGTCGTGAACCAGAATCGGGTCACGTCTTCAAGCATGCGGGCAATGTTGCCGCCGCAGTCGTCGCCTGTGAGTTTGAACAGGCTTTCCTTCATCGTCCACAGGCGGGTGAAAGCGGCATTGGGGTAGGGGGATTCAAGGATTCGGCGCATCTCGTCATCGTTCATGACGTGGCTGGCGACCTCCTCGCTGTAATGCTCCAGGGTCTCGATGTCGATGCCGATGGGGCGGTCACTCACGGCACAAGCCACTGCGGCGCTGCAGTGGCTCATGCTGAAGTGGATGTCGGGGTGTCCGGCCAATGCCGGCTTGCCCTTGGAGTCATAGATAAATTGCGGCAACTCGTTGATGCCGTATTCCGTCGTCAAGGCCTGTCGCAGCAACCGATAGGCAGCCAGACACAAGCGCTGGTCGCGCTCAAAGCGGTAACGCAGGGCCTGCTCCCGCCGTTGTGCGCTGACGGTTGCCAGCGCCTCTTGCAGGTCAAAATCATCGATATGGTCATCGATGTAAATCACTTCTTCAGTTCAAACTGGATGTGACGGCTCTTGTGCAGCACGAAGATGACCACAGCCTCGATGATGTAGGCGATAAGGTAGCTGTACCAGATGTACTCGCTAGGCAGGAACTTGGCCATGAACCACAACACGGGAATGACAGTGAGCGACAGGGCAAAAGAAATGAACAACGCCATGCGGTGCTGGCTGTAGAGCTTATAGACGATCATCAGCACGTAGATGTAGCAGAACGGGATGAAGCTCAAGGCAAACACGCGCAGGGCGGGCGCACTCTGGCTCAACATCTCAGGCTCGTCGCAACCGAACAAATGCGCGATGCCTTGAGGGTAAATCCAAACGAGCAGACAGGTAACAATCATGGCAACGGTGATGAACCGGAAGCCACGTTTGATGACGGTGCGTACGCCCGCATCGTTGCCTTCGCCCACCTGGATGGCACCCAACGACTGCAGCGTCTGGCACGTGCCCGAGAGGAACAGGTTATAGACCTGCAGCAGATTCATGCACAGGGCGAACACAAAGATACCCGTGCGTCCGGTCGTCGTGAGGACGATTTTGTTGGCGCTGAACAGTAACAGCGTCAAGCAGATAGAGGCAACGGCCAGCGGAGCGCCTTGTGAGATGATACGCTTCCACGATGCCGTGAGTCCGTCGGTAGTGAATACGGGTACCAGACGGCGATTCTCGGGATTGCGCCAGTGGGTGAGCAGGATGGCGATGCCAACCAGATGGCCTATCACCGTCGCTGCCGAAGAACCCGTGATGCCCCAGCCGAACCACTTGATGAATATGATGTCAAGACATAGGTTCACCGCATTGTCGATGATGACGGCTAGCGATACCAGCCGCGGACTACCGTTCACGCCCACCATGGTCGAGAGCCCCCACATGAGGATAAAGGCCGGACAACCGATGAGCAGTACCTGCATGTAGTCACGGGCCAGCGGCAAGATCTGCTCGTTGCTGCAAAGCATGCGTGCCGTCTGGTTCGGGAAGATCAGGCCGCCGACAATCGACAGCAGCAGTCCCAGGCCCACCGTCAGCGACAGCGCGCGGGTGAAGTAACGCCGTGCGTCATCAATCTTTTTCTGGCCCAAGGCATAGGCCACCAGCATGCCTGCACCCGCATTGATGAGCAGATGCATAGTAAAGATGAACTGGGTGATGGGTGTGGACAGGTTGATGGCGCTCACGCCATCCTCGCTGATGAGGTTGCCCACGATGATGCCGTCCACCACGGTACCTAGGCAGCCCGACAGGGCCACCAGGATATAAGCCCACAAGAAGCGGTAAAACTGTTTGTTGATATCTGTCTCCATAACTGTTTAAAGTCTAGATGGTCTAGAAAGACTAGACCATCTAGAACGTTTTCTCTGTTAGAAATCAAAGAAGCCAAGTGTGCCGATAGCCGTCAGCATGCGCTCCACATAGTCCCAAGATGTGGGTGACCAGTCGAAGCCCAGTCGGTAGAGCACTTGGGTCGTGTAGTTGTTTTCACGCTTGACGTCAGCGGTCTTTTGGCCGTGTGCCATATCCTGATAGGCGAGCAGCGAAGACATCTGCTTGGCCTTCTGCGGATCTTCCTTGGCACGTTCCATGGCCTCGGCAAATTCATCCTGTTCAACGAAGCGCACGCCGTCGCCAACGGTGGTGAGTCCGGTGAGCACGTCGCCCATGAACTGGCCGTGGATGTTGTAGGGATGGAATACGGTGCACTCCTTAGGCGTCGAACTCAGCAGCACGATGGCGTGAGCCACCTCGTTGATAGGCGAGAACTCTACCTGCATGTTGCGCATGCTGTGGGGACAGCAGCCCAGCATGTTATAGACCTTGATGCGGCCCATGAACGAGTTGGTCTGGAAGTTGGCCTGGAACTCGCCGTCAGTCGAGCGTGCGGCCAGGTTGCCCACACGCATGATCTTGGCCTTCAGTCCCTTGTTGGCCACAGCGTCCAAAATCAGGCGCTCGGCAAGGAACTTGGAGTAGATGTACTTGTTACCCAGGAACTGACCCATGTACAGGCGTTGCTCGGTGAAGATGTCGCTCTTGATTTCACCGGCCCACAGACCGCGCGTGCTGGCCGTGGACACATGCACGAGCTTGGCACCGGTCGAGAGGCAGTAGTCCACACAGCGTTGAGCGCCGCCGATGTTCACGTCCTCGATCTCGGTACCCTCGCTGAAGTGCTTAACAATGGCGGCGCAGTTGAATACCGTGTCGACCTTCAGACCCTCGCTGAAGTCGCTTGTCACGTCACCCAGGATAATGTGCAACCGCTTGCCTAACAGGTCCTTGAACGCATCCGAGAAGTAGTAGAACAGCAGGGTGCGCAAGCGTCCTGCCGCGGCTTCCATGTCCTTGCCACGCACCAGACAGTAGATGTTGCGTGCATCGGAATCAATAAGGTCGCGCAGGATGTGGATGCCCAGATAACCCGTGGCACCGGTCAGCAGCACGTCGCCCAGGGGTTCACGCTCGCCGTTGCGGAAGTTGTCGAGCGTGTTCTTCTCCAGCAGGGCGTTGATGGTCGAGTAGTCAAATGAGGTGATCTCGTCGAGGCCCTCGTCGTCGCTCTCGCCGGTAACCAGTCGTGCGAGTTTGCGCGGCGTCGGATTGGCGAATACATCACCATAAGCGACATGCATTCCGGCCTTGTCGGCATCGATGATGACGCGGGTCACGACAAGCGAGGTGCCGCCCAACTCAAAGAAGTTGTCCGTTGCACCCACCTTATCCATCTGCAGGATGTCGGCAAAGATTTCGCAGAAGGTGCGCTCGGTGTCGTTGGCCGGCTCCACATAGGCCGAACTGATGGCCAACTCGGGCTCGGGCAGGGCCTTGACGTCGGTCTTGCCGTTGGGCGTCATGGGCATTTCCTTCAATTGCAGATAGGCCGTGGGAACCATGTATTGCGTCAGGCTCTTGGAAATCTCGGCCTTGAGGGCGTCGGGCGCGATTTCGCGGTCGGCGGTATAGTAGGCACACAGGTGCTCCTTGTCGTTGATCTTGCGGATGAGGATGACAACCTTCTTGAGACCCTCGACCTTGAGCATCACGTTCTCGATTTCGCCCAACTCGATGCGCAAGCCGCGCAGCTTGATCTGGTGGTCGGTGCGGCCCAGGATGACGACATCGCCGTCGGGGAGCCACTTGGCGTAGTCGCCCGACTTGTAGATGCGCTCGCCGTGGTAATCGACAAAGCGCTCGCGCGTCATCTCGTCCAGGTTGTTGTAGCCGCGTCCCACACCGCGTCCGCCGATGTACAGCTCGCCGACAACGCCTACGGGCAACTCATTGCCGTCCTGGTCAACGATGAACTCGACGACATTCAACTGGGGCTTGCCGACGGTTACGATTTCGGCGTGGGTCAGTTCCTTGTTGTTCGAGGCAACGGTGGTCTCTGTGGGACCGTAGCAGTTAAAGATGCGGGCCTTGGTAACCTTGCGCAACTGATTGAGCAGCTGGTCAGAGAATTTCTCACCACCGGCGCGCACGATGTTGATGCGGCTGATGGCGTCACAGAAGTCGTCACTCGTCAGCCATGTCATCCAGCGCGACGGCGTTCCCGATACCATATTAATGTGCTCCTCGTTGATGAGGCGTGCCAGGTCAAGCGGGTTGTTGGCCTGCTCCTCGGTAGCCACAATAAGCGTCTTGCCGTTGAAGTAAGCCGTGCCGATGTCCTGCAATGCAGCGTCAAACGAGATGGTCGTCACGCTGAGCATACGCTTGGCATCGGTCATCACGCCGTTGGCAAACACGTTGGCCGGGTGACCGTACAGGTAGTTGCAGATGCCGCGATGGTGCAGCATCACGCCCTTGGGACGTCCCGTCGAGCCGCTGGTGTAAATCAGGTAGGCGAGGTCGTCGGGATTGATGTCGGTCACAACGGTGCCGTCGTTATCGTCGTTGATGAGGTCTTCGACGTTGATGGCCTTCTCGGCGGGTACGCTGTCCATGCGGTCAGCGGTGGTGATGATATAGCGGGCCTCGCTGTCCTCAAGGATGAGTTTCACGCGGTCGGCGGGATATTCGGGGTCGCAGGGGATGTAGGCGGCTCCGGTCTTCAACACGCCGAACAGAGCGAGAATCAGTCGGCTGGTGCGCGGCAACAGCAGGGCTACACGGTCACGCTCCTGGACACCGCGCTTGCGCAGGGCAGCGGCGATGCGGTTGGTCACCTCATGCATCTCCTTATAATTATATCTGCCGTCGATGGCAACCAGAGCCTCATGCTCGGGCTGGGTCTGTGCAAAGTGGCCGATGCACTCGTGGAAGAACGTGAAGGGGGCTTCGGCGGGAACATCGCCCGTCTCCACCTGGCGCAGGTGACTCAATTCCTCCTCTTGGCCCTCGCTCACGATCGACAGCTGGCGCAATTTGGCTTGCGGCTGCTCCATCATCCTGTTGGCGACAGCGACGATGCTCTCGGCAAGTCCGCGTCCCACGCGCTCGCTGTAAATGGCGTCGTCATATTCCACGACAACGCCGCATGACTCGATTTTGATGTTGATTTTGAACTTAGGCACGTTGAGCTCGAGCAATTCCTGGCCAACGGGCTTGTCGTTAACGGTGTATTGCGAAAGCACGCCCACCTGATAGGCGTAGGCAATGGAGGGGCGGAAACCGTAGTCGGTGGCGATGCGTGCAAACGGGTAATCCTCGTGCCTCAACGTTTGGTCAAACGTGTCGCTGGCGTTCTTCAGGAACTCGCTCACTGTCACGTCGTCGATGTTCAGTCCCAAAGCGAGCGTGTTGACAAACATACCCACTGTGTCGGCAATCTTGAGGTTGCTGCGGCCGCTGCTCACGGTGCACAGATAGACGTCACGGTTGTTGGTGTAACGTGACACAACGTAGCTGGTGGCAGCCAGGAACAGGTGGGCCGGCGTCACCTCATGCTGGCGGCAGAAGGCAGTGGCCTTGTCCAGGTCGATAGGACATACGGCCTCGCCGATGAAGCCCTGCTCGTCGCTCTTGGGCAGGTCGGCAGGAATCTCGTTGGCACCCTCACAGGTCTGCAGCTTTTCGGCAAAGAATTGCTGGGCCTGCTTGAAGGTGTCGCTCTCCTCGGCAGCCTGCTGGTCGGTGACGAAGTCCAGATAATTGTAAGATTCCTTCTCAACCTCCTTGCCTTCGAGTGCGGCATTGATCTGGCGGATGAGCAGGTCGGCCGAGCCGCCGTCAAATACCAGATGGTGGACGTCGAACAGCAGATGGACACCCGACGGGGTGGTCACGACTTCGCTGCGGTATAGCGGTGCCTTCTGCAGGTTGAAGGGCTGGACGAATTCTTTCTTGAATTTGGCCAGTTCCTCATCACTCATTTCACTCACCTTCACCTCAACGGGCAGGCTGTCCTCGAGGGTCTGGATGATCTTGTCGCCCTGGGTCGTGAAATGGACGCTCATCTCGGGATGTGCCTCGATTACACGCTTGACGGTATCGGCCAGACGGGCGGCTTCAATGCCCTCGGGATAGTGGAGC
This sequence comes from uncultured Bacteroidales bacterium, assembly GCA_902776955.1. Classification (GTDB taxonomy): domain Bacteria; phylum Bacteroidota; class Bacteroidia; order Bacteroidales; family Muribaculaceae; genus Sodaliphilus. Next base: position 16,599 of record CACYSG010000017.1, read on the forward strand.
AGGTAAGGAATGTTATAGATGGTTGAAGTGGGATTCTTCATGCAGTCGAAGTAGACACCTGTCTGGGCATAGGACAAGGGAGCAGCGGTCTTGGCCTCGGCAGCGGGTGCAGCCGCCTCGGTGGCGGCGGGTCCGTTGCCCGAGAGCATGCTCTTGAGAATCTCGTTCTCGATGGCTTGGAGTGTGCCGGTCTTCACGAGTGACTTGGAGTCGAGCGTCACACCGTAGCGCTTGTTCACCTGCACGGCCAGTTTGATGGCCGAGATGGATGTCAGTCCGGCATAGCCCAGTATGGTCGTCACACCGAATTCCTTGTTGTTGACGATGTCGGCGATAATCTGGTGCAGCTCCTCTTCCAGCACGTTCATGGGCACATTGCTCTCCTCGACGGCTGTGGCCTTCTTCTCGGGCTTGGGCAGGGCGCGCTTGTTCACCTTCTGATTCTGGTTCAAGGGGATGGCATCGATCTGCATGGTCACGGCAGGCACCATATAGGGCGGTTTCTCGTCCATGATGAAGTTGTTCAATGCATCGATGTCGATGGTCTCGTCACTCACGATGTAGGCAGCGATGAACTTGCCGCCACCCTCGTCGTCAAAGGCCTGTACCGTGGCATCCTTAATGCCAGGGAACTCGCGGATGATGCTCTCGACCTCCTTGAGCTCGATGCGGAAACCGCGAATCTTGACCTGGCCGTCGCGGCGTCCCACAAACTGGATGTCGCCCGAGGGCAAGTAACGAACGATGTCGCCCGTGCGATAGATGCGGGAATATTTCTCCTCGGTCGTGAACGGATTGGGAATAAAGACTTCGGCCGTCTTCTCGGGGCGGTTCAGGTAGCCGCGGCTCACCTGGGGACCTGCTGCCCACAATTCGCCGGCTGCTCCCACTGGTAGGCGATGACCCTGCGGGTCAACGATGTACAGGCGCACGTTCTTCGGCGCTTTGCCGATGGGAATCTCCTTCATCTTCTTGTCCACGTGATAGTAGGTGATGAAGACCGTCGTCTCGGTGGGACCATAGAGGTTGAAGAATTTGATGCCCTGCGGTGGCATGATTGATGCCAACTTTTCGCCGCCGGTCGAGAGATACTTCAACGTGTGGTTCTCGACACTGGTGGCAAACTGGAAGCATACCTGCGTCGTCATGAACGAGTGGGTGATGCCGTTCTGCTCAAAATACTCGTTGAGGGCGAGAAGGTCCAGACGCAACTCCTCAGGAACGATATAGACCGTCGCGCCGCAAGTGAGGGCAGGGTAGGTGTCCATCATGTTGGCGTCAAAACCGTAGCTCGCATAGGCCGCAAGCTTATTTCCCGGCTGGAGATCAAACATCTGATGGTACCAGTGGCAGAAGGCCACAAGGTTGCGGTGGATCAACTGGCAGCCCTTGGGCACACCTGTCGAACCTGAAGTATAGAGCAAGATAAACAGCTGGTCGGGCTTGATGTCCACCTGAGGCGCTGCGGCGGCAGGCAGTCCCATGATATCCTTGGTCAGCAGCACCTCGCCCTGGTACTCGTCAACGATGGGGCGCAGTTCCTCGTCGGCAATCAGCAGCTTGGCGCTGGCATCCTGCATCATGAAGTTCAGGCGCTCCTTGGGATAACTCGGGTCGAGCGGCTGATAGGCGCAACCGGCCTTGAGCACACCCATCGAGGCGATAGGCATCCACTCGCAGCGGGGAATGATGACCGACACCACGTCTTCGGCACCCAGGCCCTTGCCGACGATATAGGCGGCAATGCGGTTGCTGATTTCATCAACTTGGGCATAGGTGAACTGCTTGTCCAGATAGACCGCGGCTATAGCGTCGGGCGTGGCCTTGGCCTGCTGGCGGAACAGCGAGACGATGGTCTGGCTGTCGTCATACTCCAGTTCGCCAGGGTTGAAGCTGTCGAGGATAGCCACCTGGTCGGCGGTGGCAATGTCGATGTCACGTAGGTATTCCTGGGTGATGAAGCCCTCGAGCACAGCCTCATAGCTCTCCAGTATCTGTGCAACGAGTTCTTGCGAGAATTCGTTGGCTTTGTATTCGGCCTCAATCTCAATCTTGCGGTCATTAATGAAGGCCTTCAGGTAGAATGATTCTTCAAGCGTGTTGTTGGCTATTCTGATCATCTCCATGGGCTTGCCGTCGATAGTCTGGACGTCAAGCACATTGCCGTGCCAAGCGAAGATGGAGTTGGACTGCAGGTTCAAGTCCGCCATCAAGTCGGCATAGGAGTATGAATCGTGCTGGCGGCACCCGCCCATCTGGTCCTGTCCTTGTCTCAGCAGTTCCAGCACGGTGGTGTCGTTGGTGAATTTGGCATAAACCGGCAGGGTCTTGACCGTCATTCCTAACGAGCGGTTGAAGCGTTTGTCGGTTCGACCGTTATAGATGGTGTTGAACAGACTCTCCTGCTCGTTGTTGAACTTGGCCAGCAGGAAGGCATAGGCGGTGGTGAACAGCGTGCTCTTGAAAATGCCGTTCTTTTTGCAGTATTCATCCACGCGGCTCAAGTCGACCGACAGGGTGCGCAGCAATTGTCCCTCGCGATACTCGGGATCTTCCAGGTCGGGCACAAACTGGGTGAAGGTGTCGCCGCAGTCAAAGTTGGCGGCATACCACTTCTTGTCTTCATCAAAGGCGGGAGTCTTGCGCTTGGCGGCTTCGTCGGTGGCCACTTCCATCATCGTCATCTCCTCGGGGGCGATCTCCTCGCCACGATAGGCCTTGTCGATGTCTTGCATCAAGATCTGGAACGATGCGCCGTCCATGATGATGTGGTGGAAGTCGACCATGAAGTAATAATGCTCCTTGTCGCGCATCAGCCTGAAGCGGAACAGCCTATCGCCGTAGATGTTGAACGGCTCCACGAAGCGTGCCTTTTCTTGTTCCAGGTCTTGGATGTCTTCGATGTTGAGCGACCATTGCTCGTTAGTCATGTCGAGCGTCTGTACCGGTTCCCCGTCTTCGCCCAGCTCGATGCGCGTGAACAGCGTGGGGTGAGCATTAAAGGCCGTCTTGACGGCGTCAAGCAGCCTCTGGCCGTCGAGCGAACGGTCAAGCACATAAACGAAAGGCAGATTATAGCATGGTTCTCCCTGGTGGTTTACACATTCCACATAGATTCCGTATTGGGAGGTTGATAAGGGTGCTGAAGATTTCATTTTACTTGTTTTTAGTTATTACCATTTTGTTGAGAAAATGCGCGGGGTGACAACGAGCGTAATGTATCCCCATCGCAGGCTGTTTTTTGAAGTGGAACGTTTCAGGCGCTCCATGGTTTCACCGCCCCACATGAACGAGGCTCCTGCCGATACACTCACGTCACGGCTGATGGCATAGCCTGCCTGGAACTCAATCTCGTGACCGAGGGTCTTGTGCATATCTGTGAGGTCGGTGGCGATGGCAAAGTAGTGGTAACTGGCATCGACCTTCATGTTCTTCAGGGGGCTAAAAGAGCCACCGATATAGGCATTCTGAAGACCGGGGGTGAAGCCGTGATGATAGGCGCTCACATAGAAGAAGTCCATTGCTCCATAGAACTGATGGTGGGAGCCATAGACGGTACTGAAGCCCTTGATGACATCGTGAAGCACCATGCCGATGTTGTGCCCCGTGGGCACGGCAAAATACTTATCACCACTCAAGTAGTCGTAGCCCGCTGTGACAGAAAATCTTGACGTCGGCAAATAGGTAACCTTGGCACTGGCCATCCAAGCATCGATTTTGATGCCATGCTCGTTTTTGCCGAACTGCTTGTAGTAGGCACCCTCGGCTTTCCAGTGCTTGGGGGTGAACGACGTATATCCACCGGCCAGATGTTGGAACCATGTTCTGTCGGGGTTATTCTCCAGTGCACTCTGCATGCCGATGTTCATGAACAGCAATGATGCTCCCAGCGGGAAACGCGGTAAGTCATAATGATACCACGCCGTGTGCATGGTTTTGTAGGGCTGTCCACCGTCCTTATAGATGGAGCCGCCGGCAGCCATCACATTGGCATTCTGATTATAGGCCAGAATGACATGGGCCTTGTGGCCGTGACCTTCATAACCCAGTCGCAAGATGTCATGGGAAGATGAAGCCATCGCCCAGTCATCAGAGCCGATGATGCGCTCGTCGTCATAGTTGAGGGCCACACGACCCACTTGGGCAAACATGCCGAAACGGGTGGTCATCTTCACCCAGGCCTCATGCAGATTGAAACCGCCTTTGCCCGCTTGTCCCCACACGCCAGAGTGCTGCGGCGTGACGAGGGCTTCGAGCCAGTCTCGCGTGAAGTGGATGGGAAGACGCGTGCGGCTGAGCACGAAGTTGGAGGTCGGTACCGAGGACTCGGTTCCTTCCTCATCGTTCGTTTCTACGGGTGCTTCAGGCATGCCGCCATAACGGGCCTCGCCACGTCCCAGGAACTGCAAATCTATGCTGAACTGATTTTTTGGAGCGGCTGTGGTATCGCTAGGATTAGTAGGTGGTTGTGCTGTCGCCAGAAGCGCAGTTGTGGCGATGGCTGCCAGCAGCCACCGCCTATTGTTCATGCGTTTCATAATCGTGGGAGATTCACGCAAACTCAAACAAGTTGATGAACCCGGTAATCTTGAACACGTTCTTGATGTCATCATTGACGTTGCACAGAACGACTTTGTGGCCTTGGGCCTTGGCCTTCTTGAGCACGTCAAGCAGAATGCGCAATCCACTAGATGCGATGTACTCCAGTTCTTTACACTCGATCACCACATCCTTGCTGATAGCTGCGGTAACGGGCTTCAGCGTTTGATCTACCTCGATGGCTGCTGCGGTATCAAAGGAACCAACCAGCGTGATCATTGTTTTCTCGTCTAATTCTTGAATTGTAGTTTTCATTTTATTTATAGTTTTAAATGATTAATATCATTGATTGTTATTATAATTCTTGGTGATGGTGAGCACGTTCTTGCCATCGACGCGCTCATAGTTGACGCTGTCCATCAGCGACTGCACGAGCAGGATGCCCAGTCCGCCGATGGGACGCTCCTCGGCGCTAAGCGTGGTGTCGGCTTCACTCTTCAGGGTCGGGTCAAAGGCCTTACCGGCGTCTATAATGATGAACTTGATGCTATGATCGGTTCCCTTGGCGGTGATGGTAACATCCCCTTGTGTGCCAATAGGATAGGCATAGCTCATCACGTTGACGACGGCCTCCTCGACAGCCAGCATCAGTTGAGACGACAAAGATGCCTCAAGGTTTAATCGTTCAGACACCGATTTGACAAAATTATTAAGTTCGGGAACTTGACGCACATCATTACTCAATGTAATCGTCTCGTCGAACACGGCCTGCTCTTCATGATGGTGGTAATGGACACAGAGCATGGTCAAGTCATCGCTCTGTTGTGCTCCGTTGGCAAAACGTACGGCTCCGTCATGTTGTGATTCCATCAGTTGTGACGGGGAAATCTTGCCTTGTCCCAGACTGGTTTGTGCCGTTTCAATGATGCGCTGCAGACCATACAGGTTGTGATTGGTGTTAGCCATCTCGGTCAAGCCGTCGGTATAGAGCAGCAGCGACGCCTCGCGGGGTAGTTGCTCTTCTTGCAGGAGATAGGTGGTGTCGGGGAATAAGCCCAACGGCAAGTTGGCGTTCACTTGCAGGGTTCTAACCTCGCTGTCAATAATCAGCGGAGCGTCGTGGCCGGCGTTGCAGTAGCGCAGGCGCCCCGTGGGCAGGTCGAGTACACCGATGAACATGGTGACAAACATATTGGCCTCGTTACCCTCACAGGCTGCCTCGTTGATGGCATGCATGATGCGAGAGGGATTGCTCTCGTTGCGGGACAAACTGCGGAACAGGGAATGCACTACCGCCATCACCAGTGACGACGGCACGCCCTTGCCGCTCACATCACCGATGCAGAAGTACAGTTTCTCGTCGCGGATGAAAAAGTCATACAAGTCTCCTCCCACTTCGAGCGCCGAGACCTGTTTACCGCTCACGTCAACGTCGGGCCGTGTGATGTCGCTGTGGGGCAACATCTCGCTCTGAATCTTCTGGGCAATGTGCAGCTCGCTGTCGGTGCGCTCCTTGTTCAGCCTGGATTCATGCAGTCGTTTCACGTATTGGTGGACACGGTACAGAATGAATCCTAACAAGGAGAAGGCTCCGAGCATGAGCAGCAGCATGTTGCGGCGCATGACATTGAGCTTGCCGTAAACCTCGTCGTCATAGCACACCATCACCACCTGCCAGTGGGGCTGGCCTTTGATAAAGGCATGGTAGGCATATCCCGTGCGCTTCTCTCTGTCTTTGAACGTGATGACTTTGCTGCGGCCCGAGCTGCTGGGCTCGCGCTCGCACGTGCTGTCATTAATCATTTTCACGACAGCTTCCACGACACTTTGCTGGGTATGGCTACTTTCGGGTTTGGAGATGAGTTTGCCTTCCTCGGTGAGCAACAGGAAGAAGGTGGAGGGATAATTATGTCTGGTGTTCAAGGTGTCGATGATGCCCTCGGTCGACAGGTCGATGCCGAGAGTACCGACGATTTTACCGCTCTCGTCGGTGAGGGGCATGGCATAGGTCGTAACCACCTTGCCGCAACCATCAGAATCCAGATAGGGGTCGCTCCAGGTAGCAGTGTTGTTCAGGACGGCTTGCTGGTAGTACTCGCGTTGAGTGTAGTCATGCGATTCACTGGCAACTTGCTTGGTGTAGATACTGTCACCACTACGGATGGCCACTGGCTCAAACAGCCGTGAACGGTCGGGATAATACTCGGGAGTAAATGCGGTGAAACAAGTCATCACGTCATTATTGGACGCAACGATTCGTTTGATGATGCGGGGAATGGCATCGGGTTTCTTGAGTTGGTGTTGGATGGGCCACAGATAGTTGCGCACCATATCCTCGTGTGACTTGAGCATGCTCTTGACAATCACGGCCTTTAAGGTCATCTCGCTCTCGGCGCGGTTGTCAAGGCCTTCCTCAACCATGCTGTGGGCATAGTTGTACTGGGTCAGTGAAATGAGTTCGATAAGTGCACCCGCAAGCAGGATGAGGGCAATGGCCGATATGGACTTGCGGTAATGGCTTCTCTTGAATTTGTTAAACAGTTGCTTGAACATCGTGATTTATTTTGAATAGATATTCAATGTTGTTGGCTGTTATTCATCGAATGTGCAAAGGTATAAATTTTTGATTAATTTTTCAATGAGTTTTGGGGCTAAAATATGCCTTGTAAATAAAAAAAGTAATGATATAGATGTTGGCTCCAACCTTGCGGGGATAATGCCAATTTCACAAATTCATCTAATTGAATGCGATTTTTAATCTCTTCGTGTAATTCGCCAAAGTAGCGTTGAAAACAATCAATGGGCCAGCTGCTATGTCGTTCCATAAAAAAATAGGGTCGCCTGGACAGGCAACCCTATAAATGCTTCTCTTGTGATGACAGGCGTGGTATCAATCCTCGTCCTGACCGTTGGCCTTGGCGATGCGCTTGCGCTCGAGCTCGTCAAGGACAATCTTGCGCATGCGTATGTGGTTAGGTGTGATTTCCACATACTCATCGGCCTTGATGTACTCCAGGGCCTCTTCCAGGCTGAAGACGATGGGAGGCACAATCTTCACCTTGTCGTCGGCGCCGCTGGCACGCATGTTGGTCAGCTTCTTGGACTTGGTCACGTTGATGACCAGGTCTTTCTCCTTGGTGTGCTCGCCCACGACCTGACCGCCATAGACATCCTCCTGCGGGAAGATGAAGAAGCGGCCGCGGTCCTGAAGCTTGTCGATGGCATAGGCGTAGGCGGTGCCGCCCTCCATGGCCACCAGCGAACCGTTGGTGCGGCGGGCGATATCGCCCTTCCACGGCTCGTAGGCGAGGAAGCGGTGCGACATGATGGCCTCGCCGGCACTGGCGGTGAGCACGTTGGTGCGCAGGCCGATGATGCCGCGTGACGGAATCTTGAACTGCAGGTGGATGCGGTCGTTCTGGGTATCCATCATGGTCATCTCGCCCTTGCGGCGGGTAACCAGGTCAATCATCTTGCTGGAATACTCCTCGGGCACGTTGATGCTCAGCTCCTCGATGGGCTCGCACTTCACGCCGTCGATGGTCTTGATAATCACCTGCGGCTGTCCCACCTGGAGTTCATAGCCCTCGCGGCGCATCTCCTCGATGAGTACCGACAGGTGCAGTACGCCGCGGCCATAGACATTCCACGCGTCCTCGCCCTCGGTGCGCTCCACACGCAGGGCCAGGTTCTTATCCAGCTCGCGCTGCAGGCGGTCCCAGATGTGACGCGAGGTCACATACTTGCCGTCCCTGCCGAAGAAAGGTGAGTCGTTGATGCAGAAGCGCATCGACATCGTCGGCTCGTCAATCGCGATGCGGGGCAGGGCCTCGGGGTTGGTGGGCAGCGTCACGGTGTCGCCGATTTCAAAGCCCTCCAGGCCGATGATGGCGCAGATATCGCCGCTGCTCACGCTCTCGACATGTTTCTGTCCCATGCCCTCAAAGGTGCGCAGCTCCTTAATCTTCTGCTTGACGATCTCGCCGTCTTTCTTGCACAGGGCCACTTCCATGCCGTCCTTGAGGGTGCCGCGGTGCACACGGCCCACGGCGATGCGGCCCACATAGCTGCTGTAGTCAAGCGATGTGATGAGCATTTGTGCGTCGCCCTCAAGCATCTCGGGCTCCGGGATGTACTTGATGATGGCATCAAGCACGGCGGTGATGTTGTCGGTGGGTTGCTGCCAGTCGTCGCTCATCCAGCCCTCCTTGGCCGAGCCGAAGATGGTGGGGAAGTCCAGCTGATCCTCGGTGGCGTCGAGGTTGCACATCAGGTCAAACACCATCTCCTGCACCTCGTCGGGGCGGCAGTTGGGCTTATCGACCTTGTTGATGACGACGATGGGTTTGAGACCCAGTTGCAGGGCTTTCTGCAACACAAACCGCGTCTGGGGCATCGGACCCTCAAAGGCGTCAACCAGCAGCAGGCAGCCGTCGGCCATGTTGAGCACGCGCTCCACCTCACCGCCGAAGTCGCTATGCCCCGGGGTGTCGATGATGTTGATCTTATAGCCGTTGTAGGAGATGGAAACGTTCTTGGACAGGATGGTGATGCCGCGCTCGCGTTCCAGGTCGTTGCTGTCCAGGATCTGGGTGCCCATATTTTGGTTATCGCGGAACAGGTTTCCTGCCGCTAACATTTTATCTACCAGAGTTGTCTTGCCATGATCGACATGAGCGATGATGGCCACATTGCGGATGTTTTGCATATTGCCTTATTGAATTTGGGTGCAAAGATAGTGCAAATTGAGCGCCTAGCAAAACAACTTGTTGTTTTTCTGCTTAAATATCCTTTTCGGTGGCCGATGACGGACCGATGAGCGGTCACAAGTGCAATTCTTAAAAATTTTAGCGTTTTTGCTTGTTTTTATTCACATTATTTTATATATTTGCGGCGGATTACTTTTTTATAGACACTAATTATTATGAAATCTAAATATCAATACCATTGGATGATTGTCTTCTGCCTCTGCCTGGGGGTGGCGTTCTCGTTGGGCGCCGTTGATAGCGAGCCGCCTCTTGTGCAGGAGGCCGGCGCGGCCATCACGTTGGACAATGAAGTGGCTTTCTCGTTCTATGGCAACTCGTTGCATGCTGCCCGGATGCGGCCCGTGAAGGTGGCTTCGGTCCGGGAGCATGATGTGTTCAGTGCGTGGCGCGATTACCAGAAGGTGGATCTGTCTCCTGTGCTGGCTTCGCTGGGTGAGCTGTCCGACTCGCTGGGACTGAACGATTGGTTCGTTCTGGAATTGGTGCGTAATTATGCCGACGGACTGCTACCCTCGGGCACCGCAATGGACAGGGTATTGCTGGAGTATTATGTGTTGTCCAGCATGGGATATGACATCAAGTTGGCGAGAAGTGATCACCAGTTGATACTTCTTGTCCCGTTTGAGCAAGAGGTGTATGAGCATTACTTCATTCACATCGACGGCAAGGACTATTACTTGATTTATGACAACCTGGATTCTAACTTAAGTGAGAAATCGGTGCTCTATCCCTGTGATCCACCCAGTATTAACAAAGGCGCTGACCGTGGACGCAGTTTGGGCTTGCTGTTCGAGAATAAGGCCTTGAATGTGTCTACCGGCGATGATTGGTTGTGTGACTTTGATGACGGCATGATTCACGTTTCGTGCATGGTGAGCCCCTGCGTCATGAGGATGTTGCGTGATTATCCGTTGATGGACCTCCAGTGCTATGCGACGTCGGTTGTGTTGCCGCAGTTTCATGCGGCAATCGAGGAACAGCTGATGCCGCAACTCGAGGGGATGAGCCAGTGTGATGCGGCCGATGCCTTGTTGCATTTTGTCCAGAGCGTGTTTGGCTATGAGACTGATACGATTCAATTTGGCCGCGAGAAAGTCAACTTTGTGGAAGAGAATTTCTATTACGATAATAACGATTGCGATGACCGTTCGGTGCTTTTCGCCTATCTGGTGAGCAGTCTGCTTGGGCTTGATGTGCAGTTTGTACATTATCCGGGACATGACTGTACGGCTGTGCGTTTCACCGAGTGCAATACCCGTGGCAACGGTTACTACTATGGCGACGATTACTACTTGATATGCGATCCGTCCTATATCGGTGCGCCCATCGGGCGTTGCATGCCCAGGTTCCGCTCCGTCAAGCCTGCTGTCAAGACGATGCTGCCCATTCTCGCCAGCGATGGCAAGACCACACCACTAGAACCGCGTCTTGATAGAAAACTCTTTGTGGCAGACATCTCGGTCAACCTGCCTGAACAGGGCGAACCGCAGCAGCAGGAGTGACGTCTTGCCCGTGTGGAAAGATTGTTGTACCTTTGTTGCCATGAATATTAATTAACCCGATTAACATGAATAAAATTGCTTTAGTTACTGGCGCGACGAGTGGCATCGGTGAGGCCTGCGCGCGCAAATTGGCCTTGATTGGCTACAACATGATTATTACGGGCCGCAAGGCCGACCGTCTGGATGCTCTCGCACGGGAATTGTCCGCTCTGGGAGTAGGTGTTGTCACGCTCGAGTTCGACGTGAGGGACCGCGAGGCTGCTGCCGCAGCTATCCAAAGCCTGCCCGAGGAGTGGCAGGAAATCGATGTGCTGGTGAATAACGCTGGTGGAGCTTGGGGCCTCGAGCCCGAGTACGAGGGCGATTACAATGACTGGGACACGATGATCGACACCAACATCAAGGGCCTGTTGACGATGACGCGCCTCATCGTGCCCGGCATGGTGCAGCGTGACCGTGGTCATGTGGTGAACATCGGCAGCGTGGCAGGTGACGCCGCCTATGCTGGCGGCAACGTCTATTGCGCTACCAAGTCGGCCGTGAAAGCCCTGAGCGACGGCCTGCGCATCGACGTGGCCCATACCCAGGTGCGCGTGACCAATATCAAGCCCGGCCTGGTCGAGACCAACTTCTCGGTCACCCGTTTCCATGGCGACAAGGATAGAGCCGATAACGTCTATAAAGGCATCCAGCCGCTGACGGGCAACGACATCGCCGAATGTGTGGCTTTCGCCGTGAGCGCTCCCGCCCACGTCCAGGTAGCCGAATTGCTCGTCCTTGCCACCCATCAAGCCAGCGGCAGCGTCATCCACCGCGAGTAATACCCACTCAATTATCAAAATTTAGCCAAACAACAAAGTAATAAATCAAACAACTTGAACAACTTAAAACAACATCAACAACATAATTAATTGTTGTTAGAGTTGTTCCTTGTTGTTCAAGTTGTTTGATATTTCCCTGTTGCCTAATAATCGCCGCCGATTGCCCTTTAAGCGATGTTGGGGCTCTCGAGGCCGTAGTGGCGCTTGCGGTCCATCCACAGCAGCAGGGTCGAGGCGACGATGGCACCCACGCCGATGATGCCGAAGATGATGAGCGAGCGGGTGTAGTCCACCTGGTCGCCGATGGTGTTGCGCTCCAGCACTTTACCGATGAGCACGGGAATGAGCATCAGGCCGATGTTCTGGATGTAGTAGATGATGGAGTAGGAGGTGCCCAACTGCTTCATCGGCACGATCTTGGGCACTGCGGGCCACAGGGCGGCGGGCAGCAGCGAGAAGGCGATGCCCAGCACGCACATCAGCGTCACGGCAATCCAGCTCGTGTTGAGCGGCATGGCGAACACGAACAGGGTGATCGTCAACAGCACGCTGCCGATGACCATCATCGTAGCGCCGCGGCCCTTGTTGTCAAACCAGGCACCGAACAACGGTGTCAACACGATGCTGGTGTAGGGGAGGATAGAGGGGATGGCACCCGCAAGGCTGGCCTCGACACCATACTTGGAAATCATCAGTTTGGTGGCGAAGTCCAGGAAGGGGTAGAGTGCCGAGTAGTAGAACAGGCACAGCAGCGTGATGAGCCAGAAGCCCGGATTTTTTATCGTGATTTTCATGTCCGAGAAGTGGAACTTCTCGTCGTCTTGAGACTCAAGGTTTTGCGTCTCTACATTGTCGCCTTGGGCGTTTTGAGAGGCAAGACTCTGCGTCTCCTTATCGAGGCGGCGGTCCATCGTGCAGTAGTAGATGTAGGCGATGAGGCCCACGCCCACACTGAACACACCGATGAGCAGCGGCTTGGGCAGGCCCCAGTTCAACGCGATAGGCAGGCTGAAGTTGAGCGCCAGTGCCGTGCCCAGGCGGGCCATCGACACCTGCAGTCCCATGGCGAGTGCCATCTCCTTGCCCGAGAACCAGCGCACGACGACCTTTGACACGGTGATGCCGCACATCTCATAGCCGATGCCAAAGAAGGCGAACCCTAGCGCCGCCAGCGCCACCTGGCGCTTGATGGTGCCCAGCAGGGGCACGTTCCACATCGGGTCGGGCGAGGTGTAGGTGATGACACCATAGACGGCTGCTGCCCCGGTCAGCATCAGCACACACGAGAGGATGCCCGTGAAACGCACACCCATCTTGTCGAGGATGATGCCGCCCACAAAGAGCATCAGCAGGAACACGTTGAAAAATCCGCGCGACCCGGCAAAGATGCCGAACTCGCCACTCGTCCAGCTCATGCCACCGTCGCTGACGGCTTTCTCGAGCATGAACTGCAACGGGGACATCTCCTTGGCGACGACATAGCCCGCCATCATCGTGAACGACACAATCGCCAGCACGGTCCACCGTGCCCACGCCTTAGTAGCAATCGTGTTTCTTATCTCGTCTCTCATGTAATTTGATTTAAATGAATAGGGACCTTAAAGTCTTTAAAGTCCTTAAGGTCCCTAAAGTCTATTGGTTTTATGCTGATCGCTAAATCCTAATAGCTGACAGCTTCTTAATCCTCAGGCTTGATGTTGGGCTCCTCGAGGCCGAGGTGCTTCTTCTTGTCAACCACCTTGAGGTACAGACCGAACAGCAGAGCAAGAATACCGAGGCTGGCAAAGATTACCATGGGCCAAGTGTAGTCATACTTCGTCGGGTCGGTGACACCGGGGTTGGTGTTGTCGAGAACCATACCGATGAGCATCGGGAAGAGCCACAGACCAATGTTCTGAATCCAGAAAATCAGGGCGTAAGCGCTACCGATAATCTTGGAGTCCACCAGCTTGGGAACGCTGGGCCACAAGGCTGCGGGAACGAGCGAGAACGACGAACCCAGCACCAGAATGGTGATGTAAGCCATGACAAAGCCGGCAACCGTGCTACCCTTGAACAGCGGCAGAACGTAAGCGAAGGTCAAGTGGCAGATGATGAGCAGCAGCGAGCCGAGCACGAGCATCGAGGCAGCTTTACCCTTGTGGTCAACATAGTTGCCCAGGATGGGGGTGATACCCACAGCCAGCAAGGGGAATACGGCGAAGACGCTCTCGGCGCTCTGGCGCATGTAACCCATGTAGCAGTAGCAGATAAGGGCTACAATCGACACGCAAAGCAGGCCGTACTTGGCACCCTTGTTCTTCATGAAGTTGCTCATGAAGGCGGTGGCTGCTACGATGAGCATCACGATATACTGATAGATGGTCAGGCTCTCATTGGCCCAGAACGAGTTGGGGTCAACCTCGGTGAACGTGAGGTTGCACTGCAACATGTTCACGGCATACTTCTGGAAGGGGAAGATGGCGCTGTAATAGAGCACGCACAGCAGCGATACAATCCAGAAACCCTTGTTGGTAAGGATCTTGCCGATGTCGCTCACCTTGAACGGGTCGTCCTTCTCCTCGGCCTCGCCGGTCTGCTTGTCGAGCTTGCTGTCCATGAAGAAGTAAACGACAAACATCATCAGGGCGATGCACATGAGGACAACACCGAAGGCAACCGAGCGGGAAACGCTGATGTTGCCGCCTAACTTAGCAAAGAACGGCGAGAAAATCATACAGGTGGCAACACCCAGGCGGGCCAGTGCCATCTCGCTACCCATGGCCAGAGCCATCTCGCGGCCCTTGAACCACTTCACGATACCACGGCTCACCGTGATACCTGCCATCTCGACACCGCAACCGAAGATCATAAAGCCGCAAGCAGCCAATTTAGCTGAGGCGGGCATGCCATCGGCGAAGGGCAGAATGTCGAACCAGGAAGCGATGGGCTTCCAGTTCAGGTGGTTGTTGAACCAGTTCTCGAGGCCGGTGCCCATGAATGCTTCACTCACGGCATACCACTTGATGATGGCACCAATGAGCATGACGGCACCCGACAGGACTGCCGTAAAGCGTACGCCCATCTTGTCGAGGATGATACCGGCAAAAATCAGGAAGAATACCCATACATTGAGGAACACCTCACTGCCTTGCATTCGACCGAAAGAAGTGGAATCCCAGCCGCGTGTGGTTTCCATCAAGTCCTTGATGGGCGATAAGATGTCCATGAAAATGTAACTGCAGAACATACCCAAAGCGAGTAACAGCAGCGCCGTCCAGCGCATTCCTGCAGAATCTCTTAAAGTTTGAATCTTTTCAGACATAAATTGTTGTTTTTAAAATTGTTTGTTATTTGGTTGATATTAATAGGTTCTTGTTTTTTTAGCTGTTAGCCATTAGCCATTAGCCTTTAGCCTTTAGCCATTATCCGTTAGCCATTAGCCTTTAGCCGTTAGCCGTTAGCCTGTGAAAGTAGCTGTCAAGAATTTCTAATTCCTAATTTCTAATTTCTAATTAATTAAGCGATGCCCAGCGACTCGCAGATGCGGTCGATCTTGGCGTCGGCCCACTCGTTCTTGGCGTCGTAGTTCTCCTTCTTGTCGAGGGTGTCATGCACCTCGATGTAGAACTTGATCTTGGGCTCGGTGCCCGAGGGACGGATGGATACCTTGGTGCCGTCCTCGGTGTAGTATTGCAGCACATTGCTGGTAGCTGGCATGACGAGTTTGGTGACCTCGCCAGTGCGCATGTCGCGCTGCTCGAGCTTCAGGAAGTCCTTGATGAGCACTACGGGCGAACCGTCGATGGCCTGCTGCGGGTTCTCGCGGAAGTTAACCATCATCTGGGCAATCTCGTCGGCGCCACTCTTGCCGGGACGAACGACGCTGATGCCGCGCTCCTTGCTGTAGCCGTAGTTGATGTACAGGTCGATGAACAGGTCGTTCAGGGTCATGCCCTTGTCCTTGGCCCAAGCGGCGATCTCGCACATCAGGGGGATTGACGAAACGGCGTCTTTGTCACGAACGAAGGTCTCGGGCAGGAAGCCGTAGCTTTCCTCACCACCGCCCAGGTAGCGTCCCTTGCCTTCCATCTCGCGCATTACCGTAGCGATCCACTTGAAGCCGGTGAAGCAGTCAAACATCTTGATGTTCTCCTTGCGGGCGATCTTGGCGATGGTCTCGCTGGTAACGATGGTCTTGACGATGTACTCGTCGCCGGTCAGGCGGCCCAACTCGCGGTTGCGCACCATCAGGTAGTAGAGGAAGATAATCTGGATCTGGTTACCGTTCACGAGCTCATATTTGCCCTTGGTGTTCTTGATAACCAAGCCGATGCGGTCGGCGTCGGGGTCGCTGGCGAGCACGAGGTCGGCATCCACCTCCTCGGCTTTCTTGATGGCCAGGGCCATGGCGCTCGGGGTCTCGGGGTTGGGGGACACCACGGTGGGGAAGTCGCCGCTCATCACGTCCTGCTCGGGCACGTGGATGATGTTGTCAAATCCCCAGCGCTCGATCGAGCGGGGCACGATATAGCGTCCAACGCCGTGGATGGGCGTATAGACGATCTTCATGTCGTGGTATTTCTTGTTGACCTCGGGGCTGAGCGACAGGGCGTAGATGTCCTCGATGTAGGGAGCGTCAACGTCCTCACCGATGATTTGGATCAGGTCGGGGTTGCCGTTGAACTTGATGTCACGCACGTCCTCGATGGCGTTGACGTTGTTGATGATGTTCACGTCGTGGGGAGCTACAACCTGGGCACCGTCGTCCCAGTAGGCCTTGTAGCCGTTGTAGATCTTGGGGTTGTGCGATGCCGTGATGTTCACACCACTCTGGCAACCCAGGCGGCGGATGGCATAGCTCACTTCGGGAGTGGGACGCGGACCCTCAAACAGATAAACCTTAATGCCGTTGGCGCTGAAGATGTTGGCTACCGTCTCGGCAAACAGGCGGCTGTTGTTGCGCACGTCATGGCCTACTACAACAGAAATCTGAGGCAGATCCTTGAATGCCTCTTTCAGATAGTTGGCGAGGCCTTGGGTTGCACTGCCCACCGTGTAGATGTTCATGCGGTTGCAGCCGGCACCCATGATGCCGCGCAGTCCACCGGTACCAAACTCCAGAATCTTGTAGAACGATTCCACAAGTTCGGTCTTGTCTTCGTTGTCAAGCATCGCCTGAACCTCGGCACGGGTCTGCTCGTCATAACTGTCACTGAGCCACGTTTGGGCTTTGGCGGTCACTTCCTGTAATAATTTCTCGTCAAACATAATCGGTTCGGTTTATAAAGGTTATTGTTTTTTGTTGGTTTCTCTCTACAAACTGCCAAAGATACAGCAAATTCCCCAAAGCGACAAATTTTTGCTCCCTTGAGGCGAAAAAAAATTTATTTTTGATAATGTGGGTGATGCTTGGCGGCGAAAATCACACGCTTTTGATGGCTTTCTTGATGTCGGCCGTGTGGCTGCGCGAGACGGGCAGGGCGTCCTGGCAATGCTTGATGGAGAGCTGCATGGCGCCGGCCTGAGAGAAGATTTTTTCCACTTGTCCCAGGTTGACCAGGAATGCGCGGTGGCAGCGCACAATCATGGGGTAGTCACTGAGGTCTTCTTCCATCTGCTTGGAGGTGGCGCGCAGCATATCGGAGAGTACCTGACCGTCATTCAGGTGATAGACTTTCACATAGTTGCCGACGGCCTCGATATAGAGTAGGTCGCTCACCTGCAGCGTTACCGACTCGCTGGTCGATCCCGTAAGGGTGATGTCCGGCGGGGGCGTCGTCGCGGTTGCTTGGGGCTGTGCGGGCGTTGTCGGTTCGTTGGGCGCTGGAACGGCTGCAGTCCGGGCACGCCTTTCGGTTTCCTGCTGTAGCTGTTGCAGACGCTCGTTCAGCAGGCGCGTCTCTTCAAGTTCGGAGGCCAGATAGCGGCTGCGGAACTTGAAACGCCAGTAGAGGCCGATGGCAAAGCTGCAGAAGGCAATGATGACCAGCGTCTCGAGGAAGTTGTTCCACGACAGCACGTTGGCCGGTACCAGGTCGCTCATCACGAAGTGCCGGTACAGGCAGATGGCCAGAGCCACCAGGGGTGTATTGATAAGCTGGAACCACAAGTTGCGGCGGATGATATAATCAACATCCATGTCTTGCTGCCAGGGCTTACGGACCACATACTTCATGATGCCCTCGGTGACAAAGCAGCACACGATACCCAAGACGCCTATCGCCAGCAAGTGTACATAGCCCATCCACTCCCAGACGTCAAGTCCGAAAGGCTTGAACACCGCCAGCGCCAGCATCGTGAAAACAGTGCTGATGACGCGGATTCTGAACGTGTTTTTTCCTCCTTGGTTCATGGTCGGCAAAATTACTACAAATGTGTTGAACGGGCAAACCATTGGTCACAATTATGCATTTTATCCCTTGAGGTGCTGCCGTTCGTCACAGAATGCTGCAGAATATCCCAAAAACTTGCGTAAACCGCTATCTGGCCACAACTTTGCAGCATCAAAAGTAAAAAAAACGCGGCCCGTGAGGCTGCATAAACATGACAGATTATGAACAGAAGAACAATCATCGGAATCATTTTTATCGGGGCTGCCCTGCTCCGGCTGGCAGACATGTGGGGTATCCTTCAACTCGATTGGGGCCATTCCTGGACAGAGTACTTTGGCCCGGTTCTCCTCTTGTACTTAGGAGCGGAACTTGTGATTTACAGTTTTAAGAAGAATCCGTCCCAGTGGCTTCAGCGACCCCTGCCGCTGGGCGAGGACGGCAAGCGCATCTGCTGTTCGGTGCGTTTAGGGGGCGATGAATACGTCTATCGCGGTGAAACCTTCCATGGGGCACGGCTTGACGCCTTCTGTGGTGGTTTGCGCCTTGACCTGCGCGAGGCGGTCATCAGCGAGGACGAGGAGATAGACATCCACACGTTCCTGGGGGGCGTGGAGTTGTACGTTCCCGCCTCGGTCAACGTGGTTGTCAAAAGCCACAGCTTCATCGGCGGCACCAGTGACGAGACTGTACGCTGCGCCGACAAGAATGCCCCGTCTATTCACATCACCGCCAGCAACTTTTTGGGCGGTGTAAGCGTCAAAAATTAGGAATTGACTATCAACTAAAAAAGATAAAACAATGAAAAAGGTATTTTTTAGACTGACAGCCGTGGTGGCTGCAATGTTAGTAGCAGTGAGTGCTACTGCCAAGTCGCCTGATGTGGGCGGTACGGTAATTGACGAGAATGGCGAACCGATGCCCTTTGTGAACGTGGTTCTGCTATCGTTGCCCGATTCAAGCTTCGTGCAAGGAGCCATGACCGACGATCAAGGGCAGTTTCATATCTTGACCCAAAAGAATGGCGCGTTGCTCAAGGTGTCCTGCATTGGCTACCAGACGCAGTACCTAAGTGTCGCCGAGGGTCTTACCATCCAGATGAAGGAGGATGCCCTGTTACTGGGCGAGGTAGTCGTCAAGAGCCAGTTGCCCAAGACCCGTGTCAAGGGCGAGGCTATGCGCACGACAGTCGAAGGTACCATCCTGGAGAAGGCCGGAACTGTGGCCGATGCACTCGCGAGGGTGCCGTCTCTGGAGGCCAAGCGCGATGGCGCCGTGACGGTGCTGGGACGCGGCGAGGCCGAGGTATATATCAACGGCCGCAAGGTGCAGGATGTGAGCGAATTGTCCACGTCATCCAGAACCCGGGCGCTCGCTATGCCGCCTCGACTAAGGCCGTGGTGCGCATCACGCTGAAGAAAGCTCAGGGCGACGGCTTTAGTTTCCAGGACAACCTGTCGGGCATGTACCAGTATGGTCACACGATTACCAACAACCTGGACCTGAACTACCGCACGGGTGGTCTGGACGTCACCGCTTCGTTCTGGTGCGGCCGCTTCGGGCACGCCAAGATGCTGCAGGAAAACAAGTTGTCTTATTTTGTGGGCCCTGACTGGGTCGAGGGCCTTGTCACGCAGGAAGGTAAAAACATCTGGAAAGGCCTGTCGCCCCAACTTCAGGTGAATTATGTGGTCAACGATAACCACAGTTTTGGCGCCTTTTACAAATATGACCGCCATCCCGGTGCCGACTTCCATGACCAGTTCATCACCGATAGTTATGTGAATGGCGTCTTCACCGAGCGCTCGGTGAGTGACGTCGAGCAGCACGACCGTTTCCGCAAGCACATTTTCAATGCCTATTACAACGGCAAAGTGGGTTCCCTGGGCATTGATCTGAACGTGGACGGCCTGTTTGACCGCACCGAGACGCCGGGCAGCACCAATGAGTCAACCGTCCTGGACGGCGTCACCGTCAGCCGCAGCATCGAGAGCAACACCAGCAGCCGCAACAACTTCTGGGCTTCTAAACTTATCCTGAGTTACCCCGTTTGGCAGGGCAACCTGTCGGTAGGCGGCGAATACTCCTACAACCACCGCACCGATGCTTACTCGTTCTCGGCAACGGCAAGTGTGCCCGTCAAGGCCACCGACACCGAGATCAACGAGTCGTCGACGGCAGCCTTTTTGGAGTTTGGCCGCCGCTTCGGCTTGGTATTCGCCCAGGTGGGTCTGCGCTACGAGCACCTGAAGAACGACTACTACAACTTCAATGAACGTGAAGATGAGGTGTGCCGTGACTATGGCGACTGGTTCCCCTCGTTTGTGGTGTCGGCTCCCGTCGGCAAGGTGCAGCTGTCGCTGTCCTACCGCCGCGACATCCAGCGCCCCGCCTACAGCAGCCTCACCAGCTCGACCGTCTATATCAACCGTTACAGCTATCAGAGCGGCAATCCCTACCTGAAGCCCACCTAATCCCGGGTCAGAGGATCCGCTCATCAGCCTCGTGCATCCCATCAACAGCAAGGAGAGCTATAACCGACTGACCGTCATCCCGTCGTTGAGGCCCGTGTTTGGTCGCTGGCATCCCACATGGACAGCGATTGCCATCTTCCAGAACTATAAGACGCCGACTGCCGACGGTTCCATCCTCACGCTCAACCACCCGTATCTGGGCTTGACGTGGAACAACGATATCGAGCTGCCGCACGACTGGCGCCTGAATGCCATGGTGCAATGGACATCGCGTGGTGACTACGACAACTTCCGCATCACCAAGAGCCGGTTTTATAGCGGCATCGGAGTGCAGAAGGACATCAGCCTGCAGCACCTGGGCTCACTGACCGTCGACGCGCGCTGCATGGACCTGTTCAACACCAGCAAGGCTGGGGCTACCATCTTCGGCCCCCGCGAGTTGACCACCGGCAACCCTGCGCGCCGCACCTTCTCCCTTGACCTCACCTGGAAGTTCAACGCCGCCAGCAGCAAGTACCGCGGCACCGGCGCCGGCGAGAAGCAGAAGGCACGTATGTAACTGTTTTATAAGTAAGGAATAATCGATAAAATTAATAGTAGCAAACTAGATATGATGAAACGGTTTATTTATATATTTATCATCCTCATTGCCGGTTGGCAATGGTCCGTGGCCCAGGACGTAAGTAAGTTCAAGATTCTGAATGATTCTGCTTACCAGTCCAGCAATGAATACCTGTCGGGCAATAAGTATCAGAAAGATGCCATCCTGTTTATGGATATGGTGGCCGATACGCACCCTTATTATATTAAGGCCGAGCGTCGAGCCGAATGGTTTAACAAGAAAAACGCGCTTCTTGAGCAGTGCGGGACCATTCAGAACGATGAGGACTTTGTCGATGCCCTCATCGCAGTCTTGGGTCCCCTGCACGACAAGCACACCGACCTCACGACGCTGTCCCGCCTGCAAGAGAATAAAATGGCAAAGAGTCAGGAGTCGGAGGCTGCGGCAGCTGCCGACAAGGAGCACATCATGAGCCGTCACGACTCATTCTACGACTATCGCATTTTCCCGCAGGAGGGCATCTGCTACCTGCAGTTCAATCAGTGTGTCGATATACCCGAGAACCCCTTCGAGGCTTTCTTGGACGGCATGTTTGCCGAGATGGATGCCAAGCAGATCAAGACCCTGGTCGTGGATGCGCAATACAATAGTGGTGGCAGCAGCCGCCTCTGCGACGCGTTGCTCCAGCACCTGTATCCCATTGGGGAATTGGAAGATTATACCACCTATCTGCGTTTTTCCAATCTCATGGCGGCCTATAATCGCAAAATCACCGATGTCAAGGCCCGTTGGGAGGAGAACGGCCATAAGGACGAACTCTATGAGATGCCCTCGCCCAAGATTCCTGCCGACAGCCAGCAACCGGCGATTTATGAGGGCAATGTCGTGTTTGTCATGGGGCCAAAGACCTACAGCAGCGCAGGCATACTCCTGACCCTGGCCCGCGACAATCACATCGGCACCATCATCGGCACGACATCCACTTTCTCGCCCTCCCATTATGGCGAAATCCTACCGTATCGGCTCCCGAACACCGGGGTATTGGGTAGTATTTCCTGCAAGTTCTTTGCGCGTCCCGATGCCGCCAACGTCGATGCCGCCTGCATGGAGCCGGATTGTGTCATCAATCTGGATGACAAGAAACAGGCATGGCAGTATATCATCAAGAATTACAGTAACTATTAAATGAACAAAAAAATGAAAACGATATTCAAATTGAAAGAGGTAATCATCGCGGTGGCGCTTGTCCTCGTGTTAAACCTGGGTTTAAACAGCTGCTTCGCCACGCGCGACACCACTAAGATCAACAAAGTGGAGCTTGGAATGAACAAGAGTGATATCCAGCACCTGCTCGGGAAACCCTTGTTCAAGAACGCCGACGAGACAGGTGAGCAGTGGGGCTACCGCAAGGTGGTCGGTGAGGTGATTGACGCCGAGGAAATGCTGTTCGTTGTCACCTTTGATAACGACGGCAAGGTGGTCAGCTACAATTCCGTCAAGGAATTCCCGCCTCATCGTCGACACTGACGTTTTTTTGAGTGAATGAATTGGCATAAACGATAATTCTCTATAACTTTGTCGGTAGGATAATATAATCTAGAAACAATGGAACAGAAATTTTGTCAAAGCTGCGGCATGCCGCTTACCAAGGAACTGCTCGGCACCAATGCCGACGGCACCAGAAACGAGGACTATTGCATCTATTGCTATAAGGACGGCAAGTTCTTGCAGGACTGCACCATGGACGAGATGATTGAGCACTGCGCCCAATTTGTCGACGAGGTCAACAAGGGCCTGCCGCGACCCATCACTAGGGAGGAATATATCGGTCAGATGAAGATGTATTTCCCTCACTTGAAGCGCTGGCGCAAGGAGCTGACCATCAATGAGACTATCCCTGAGAATCCTGCCTTAGCGGGCGTTAAAGTCCTGATTGCCAAGATGGCCGACACGTTGCCCGTCACCTTTATCTCGTCGGTCGATGAGGAGGGCTTCCCTTGCACCAAGGCCATGCTGTCGCCTCGTGTGCGGGAGGGCATCAAGACGTTCTACTTCACGACCAATACTTTTTCCCTGCGTGTGGCCCATTACAAGGCCAATCCCAAGGCATCCATCTACTTCTGCGATGCCAAAGGCTTCAAGGGTATGATGCTGCGTGGCACCATGGATGTGTTGACCGATGCCAAGAGCAAGCAGATGATTTGGCGCGAAGGCGACACCGAATACTATCCAGGCGGCGTGACAGACCCCAACTATTGCGTGCTGAAATTCACGGCAACCGACGGGCGCTTCTACAGCGACTACTATCCCCGTAGCTTTGTGATAGAATGAAACAGGAGGTCAATCCTAAGGATACGAATCGGGCGGTAGCATTCGAGTTGTGGATGAAATCACCCATGCCGATGGTGACGCTCACCAAGACCTTCGATGTGACTCGGCTGTATAAGGTAAGCCAACGGCGCGCGCTCAAATTCAACATGCTCCTGTGCTGGTGCATTGGCAAGGCCGCATCAGGGATTGAGGAGTTTTACATGCTGCCCGAGAACGGGAAAATGTACAAGTATGACCGCTTAGCCATCAATGTGATAGTGAATAACTGCAATGGGGGCATCAACTCTTGCGATGTCCCCTATTGTGATGACTTGGAGAGATTCAACAAGGACTATACGACGTTGACTCAGTCGGCAAGCAGTTCGTGTCAGAGCACCTTTGTAGATGATGCCATGGTGATAGGAACATCGGCCATGACGGCGACTGATCTCGACAGCATTGTCAATCAATATACCGACCAGTTCTGCAATCCGATGGTGATGTGGGGCCGGTATCGCAAGAAGTGGCTAAAAGTCACCTTTCCCGTCTCGTTCCAGTTCCATCATGTTCAGATGGACGGTGGCCACGCCGCACATTTTTTAGAAGAACTGCAAAAGGTCATTAAAAGCATATAGCACAAGTTGTTTGGAAGTTTCTGCAACTATCAGTAACTTTGCTGCAGTAAACTAAATAAAGAATATAGAAATACCAAAATGGTTTAAGGGTTTCATTATGAATATCAGATTAGAACAACCCGAGGATTACCGTGAGGTGGAGAACCTCACCCGTGAGGCTTTTTGGAATGTCTATCGTCCTGGTTGCACCGAGCATTACGTGCTCAACCAATACCGCAGCAATCCCGACTTTGTCCCCGAACTGGACCTGGTGATGGAAGAGGATGGCAGGATTATAGGCCACATCATGTTCTCGAGGGCAGAACTTGTCCTTGACGACGGCACACATTGCCCCTCATGGACCTTTGGTCCCATCAGCATCCATCCCGACTACAAGCGCCAGGGCTATGGCCTTAAGTTGCTGAACTATGCGTTAGACAAGGCGCGTGAACTTGGAATAGGCTTCCTGTGCATGGAGGGGAACATTGATTTCTACCGCCATGCGGGCTTCGACTTGGCCAGCAAACTGAAGATACATTATCATGCCGAGCCTCGCGATGCCGAGGTGCCTTATTTCCTCGCCCAGGAACTCATCCCCGGCTGGCTGGATAGGAACGGCGTCAACGAGGCAACTTATTGTCCGCCTAAGGGCTATTTCGTAGCCGATAAGAATCCTGAGGCCTTCGAGGCCTACGAAGCGACATTCCCCGTGAAGGTGAAAGCCTTGCTGCCAGGCCAGCTTCCTCAGTTCTGTCAAAGTTGTGGCATGCCGCTCACTAAGAATGAGGATTGCGGCACGAATGCTGACGGGAGCACGAACTTTGATTACTGTCAGTACTGTTACAAGGACGGCAAGTTCCTGCAGGACTACACGATGGACGAGATGATAGAGCACTGCGCCCAGTTTATTGACGAGGTCAATAAGCAGATGCCCAAGCCTATGACTAGGGGTGAATACGTCCAGATGATGCAAGGCTTCTTTCCCACACTGAAACGTTGGAGATGATGAAACGTTGTTTGTTCATAGGCATTGTGGCATGTGCGGCCTGCTTGACGGCATGGGCACAGGAGCAGGACACAATCCCGGCTGCTGATATGATGGTCGAGTTGAGGGAACTGGTCGTCAAAGGCGGCCTTCCCAATACCCGGCTGAAGGGAAATGCGATGATTACACGCGTTGAGGGGACTCCACTGGCATCGTCGGGCACGCTGGGCGAATTGCTTGTCAAAGTGCCTGGAATGACGGGTTCTGAAGACAGCCCCGAGGTGCTGGGCAAGGGCATTCCGCTCATCTATCTTAACGGGCGCCTGGTGCGCGATGATAGTGAATTGAAACGTCTGCGCAGCGAGGATATCCGCGATGTGGAGGTCATCAACAACCCAGGAGCGCAATATGATGCCACGGTAAAGGCGGTGGTGCGCATCCGCACCAAACGTCAGCAGGGCGAGGGCCTTAGTCTCGATTTGACGGTAACTGATGAGCAGGACCTGCGATACGATTTCAACAAACCCAATGCGAAGTTAGGCTTGAACTACCGTATGAAGGATGTGGATATCTTTGGCAGTGTGTGGTATTATCATCAGGATTATCGCCAATACAGCTGGCTGGAAGAGACGACCAACACGACAAAGCTGTTCCATCAGGTAGGGCCTTACACGATGGCGTGGAGGAACAATCAACTGACCTATACTGCGGGCGTCAACTGGCAAATCAGCGACAACCACTCGGTGGGCGTACGCGCCGACCTGACGCATTACCTGGGTGGCACCAATAAGGTCATCTATGACGAGGATGTGTTTGAGAATGATGTGAGAATTGACCATCTCTACTCCGAGCAGACGAGCAAGGAGACAAAGCCCCTTGGTATTCTCACTAACGCCTATTACAACGGCTCGGCCGGAAAACTGGGCATCGACTTCAACTTTGATTTCCTGTCCACCGAAATCAATACCGACCGCGAGAATGTGGAGAACAGCCTGGTGAATGATGATTTCGTCCTCAGCGGTTCGGGTACAGAAAGCCGCCTGTATGCCACCAAACTGGTGCTTTCATATCCTGTGTGGAAAGGAGTGTTGGAGGCTGGCACCGAGATGACCTTTGCACGGCGCCACAATACCTATTGGATTGACAAGTCCTCGATTGCCGACACCGATGCCGACATTACTGAGGACAATATAGCCACTTTTGTTGAGTATGGTGCCAATTTCGAGCGATGGGGTAAGGCTAGTGTAGGCCTGCGATATGAGCACACGCGGTATGACTATGACGATGACAAAAACAGTGACTATCTGCATCGCAGCATGGACGAGTTTTTCCCCACGGCATCCTATTCCGTCGGTCTGGGCAACGTGCAGACGGCACTGTCCTATAGTCTCAAGACCAACCGCCCCAGTTTCTTTGCGATGAACGATGCCGTTACTTACATCAGCCGTTATTCGATGCAGGCAGGCAATTCGCAGTTGCTCAACGAGCGTCTGCATGACCTCACGCTCAATGTGTCATGGCGTTGGCTCATGCTGTCGGCCTCTTACGGCCGCTGTAAGCATGTTATCACCCAGTGGTCGTTTGTCAGTGACGATGATGCCGCGCTCATCAAGCACATCAATCTCGACCGTCCTGTCAACACCGTTGGAGCCTATATCTCAGTAACTCCTCGTGTGGGAATCTGGTCGCTGAACGCCACAGCAGGTGTGGAGAAGCAGGATCTCTATCTCGACCTGGAAGATCCTCATGCGGCAGGAGGTATGCGCAGGGCATACTTCGACAAACCGGTCTATACGTTGAATGCCTTCAACACGTTCAGCCTGAAGCACGATTGGCGCTTCGACATCAACTTCATGTTCCGTTCGCATGGCCATCAACTGAACTTCTATGATGACTACGACAACATGCGTCTGAATCTTGTGGTGCAGAAGTCTTTCTTGAAGGACAAGGCGCTCACTCTTCGTATGGCTGTGCTTGACGCCTTGCAGCGCAACCACATGAACGAGTATGGCGACATGGGCTACTACAAGATTCAGCAGAACAACCGTTACTCGACCCACAAGTTGCAGTTCACCGTCATCTACCGCCTGAATGCCACCCGCAGCAAGTATAAAGGCACTGGCGCAGGCAAGGAGGCGCAGCAGCGAATGAAGAATTAGATAACTGTTAAACTTGTGTTAAATCCATTGTTGATACTTGACTCGTCCCTTAGGGCATACCATAATTTTGTGGTCGCTTAGCAAAATGTCGTACGATGATGAGTAAGAAAACAAAATTAAAAATTGGAGAGTTCTCAAGGTTGATGCAGGTTACTGTAAAGACTTTGCGTCACTATGAGCAGAAGGGATTACTCCTGCCTGACGAGGTGGACGAGTGGACGGGATATCGCTACTACAGCATCGACCAGATGCAGAAACTGCAAGCCATCCGCAATCTGCAACGGCTCGGATTCACGCTGGACGAGATTAAGGAACTGTACCAAGACGATTCGCATACCCCCAGCATCTGCCAACTTGACACGAAGATCAAGGACACGGAAGCGCGGTTGCAGCAACTGATAGCCCGTCGTGAACGACTGCTCGACTGGAGGAACTCTCGCAAAGAAATGAAGACAATGGAAAAATTCAGCATTCAGTCATTGCCAGAAATCATTGTGGCAAGTCATCGTGAAGTAATCCCTGATTACGCTGCCCTGGGACCTTTGTGTGTCAATAAGATAGCTCCCGAGATGCAACGCTTGGGCTGCAAGTGCCCGCCTCCTGGCTACTGCTTCACCATCGAGCACAACAAGGAATACAAACCGACAGACATCGACATCGAGTATTGCGAACAGGTAGAGGAAATGGGCATCAGCAGCGACATCATCCAGTTTAAACGCCTGCCAGCCATACCCAAGGCGCTCTGCATGAGGCATATCGGTCCCTATGAGCGTTTCTATGAGTCCTACACCGAAGCCTTCTGCTATCTGGAGGAGCAGGGCTACAAAATCGCCGGTCAACCTCGCACATGCTACGTTGATGGTGCATGGAATCAGGAAGACCCCGAAAAATGGCTCTCAATTATCCAAATCCCGATAGAATGATTATCAGTTGTTGTCTGCCCCTGAGCATTTGGGACAGACAATAGAAAAACCATACAGTAAACGACAGATGTGTGACTACAAGTACATAACACTGCAAGAGAAGCCCGAGGTAATGGGAGAAGCAGCAACTTGGTTCCATTCCAAGTGGCACGTGCCCCGTGAGGCCTACCTGTCGAGAATGTACATACGTCAATGAATAATGAATTGTGACAATGATGGAAAATGAGAGAATAGTGTTGCGCCCGTGGCGTGAGAGCGATGCCAAAGCTCTCTATAAGTATGCTTCAGATCCTGATGTGGGAACCCGCGCCGGTTGGCCACCGCACAAAAGCGTGGATGAGAGTTTGGAAATTATCCGCACAGTGTTCAATAACGATACCACGTGGGCCATCGAGTGGAAAGAGACAGGCGAGGCCATCGGAGCGATTGGTTATGGCCCCTCGTGTGACTGCAACCTTCCCGCCCGCGATGGCGAGCCCATTACGGGGTATTGGATTGCCAAACCTTACTGGAATCAGGGTATCTGTACCGAAGCCTTGTCGCTGATGCTTCGCCACATCCGCGAGACGACCGATATCCCGTCGCTCATCAGCGGCCATTTCGTTGACAATCCAGCCTCGGGCCGTGTGATGGAAAAATGCGGTTTCGCCGCTACCGGCGAAACCGTCATTGATGAAAACCAGTATCAGGGCAAAGACCGCCCTATCAGAGTGCTGAGGCTGGTGCTTGCCTGAATTTCACTTCATTTATTACTTCTGGACGAAAGGCTTGAGACCCTTGGCGGCCTCGGCGGCGGTGATGCGCTTGCCGCCGTTGTCCAGGTCGATGAGGATGTAGCGGTCATGGCCCATGCCCAGTTCCTTCATGTAAGACAGCTGGCGCAGGCCGTGGCGGCTCTCGATGCGCTCCAGCATGTCGTGGTGCTCCTCGGCGGTCATGGCGTAGATGATGTCCACGCAGGCCTGATCGATGGCGAGCAGGTCGGTCGACGAGAGGATGCCCACGTTGGGCGTTACAACTGGTTCAGCCTCAAGGCCCTCACAGTCACAGGATACCGACATGTTGCGCATCACGTTGACGTAGGTCACGTGCTGGCCGAAGTAGTCAATGCTGGCCTTGGTCGATTCGGTCATGCGCTCCATGAATTCCTCTTCCTTGATGTCCCACTGGTCGTCCTGGCCGGGGGTCGTGTGGATCCAGGCCTTGCCGATGCGGCCGTCGGCACAGCCGATGCCGATGTTCTTGTTCGAGCCTCCGAATCCGCCCTGGGTGTGGCCCTTGAAGTGGGTGAGTGCCACCATCGAGTCGTAGTTCTTGATGTGGCTGCCCATCGACATCTTGTCAAACCACTTGCCGCCGATGACGGGCAGCGTCACGGTATCCTCCTCGTCAAGGATGTCCACAGGGCAGAAGGTCCAGCCGTTGACCTGCAGCGTCTTGCGGTGCAGCTCGGTGGTGTAACGGTCGCCCTCGTAGTAGGTGTTGGTCTCGATGATGTGGGCTCCCTTCAAGTCCTTCTCGATGAGGGCCTTGACCCATTCGCGCGGAATGATGTTGGGGCCGTTCTGCTCGCCGGTGTGCAGTTTCACACCCACGCGTCCCTCGATCATCTTGTTCACTTGTTCGTAGGCCATGATCAGGCCTTCGGCGCTAAGGTTGCGGGTAAAATACACCACTGCCTCGTCGCCCGTGCGCTGGTCGTAGGGCAGATACTTGTTGCCGTCGGTGCCGGCTGTCGGTTTCTCATTCATTTTCTCGTCGTTGTTTGGTGATTGGGTGGAGCAACCGGTCATCATTATGCCGATGAGCAGTGCCGTTAATAGAAGTCTGATGTTCATAATCGTTGAGGTTTTGGAAAGTTGCTGCTTGCAAAGTTACTGATAATAATTGATTTTTTGGAACTTAGTGCCATAAAAAAAGCGCCTCGTCTCACGACGAAGCTGCCTTGCTAGGAAAAAAGTATCATATTGACGCAAAGGTAAGTACAATCATGGAATTGTGCAAATGTTTTGAACAAAAAATACTGTTTATGTCAATAAAAAAGTGTGAGAATTATTGATTTCGGGAAAAGTAGTGCTAATCGAGGGGGATAAATACGTGTTTTCAATATCGCCATTGCCGGCAAGAGAATAAATCACGTTATTTAACGATGATGGTTAAAAGTTGCGCATTTGTTGTTACATACAATGATTATTTTATACCTTTGCCCCATCAAATCATACAGTATTAAGAAAAATGAAGAAATTATTTATCACTCTCGTGGCGCTGATAGCGCTATTCATGACTGCTCCTGCAGCCCATGCTGCCGATTGGTTCACTGTGATGTCCTCGGGCGGCGAAACAATCTCAATTAATACCGATATTTCAACCAACGACCAGGGCGTGAGCTATTTGGTGTGGGCGCGCAACACGTTTGATGTACCCGAATCGCGTGCTGCCTATACCTATGAGCGCGGTTATGACAAGACTGTAGCCTACAAGTTGACGCTCTATAAATTCACCAAGGATTGGAAAAACTTCAATATCGTGCAGGTGTCGGTTTACGGCGAGGACGGTAGCCTGATTGACCAATATGCCAACCCCGATATGGCCTCTACCGAGAGTGTCGTCCCTGTCGGGTCGCCTATTCAAGCCGTGGCCGAGAATGCCAAGGTCATCTATATGGATCAGAACAACGTCGACTGATTAGATAGAGTTTAAGTAAAAATTACGCTGATTTAACGAACTGGTTTTTAACCAGATGACTCGTTAAATCAGCGTAACTTTTATACCTTCTTCAAACTAGCCGCCGCAGTAAGTTCGGCAATCTTGCATTATCAGTCCATCAATTTCCACAGGCCAAGCGTCTTGCCCCTGAAGATGCGGTATTCGACTTCATCGAGTTCCATCGTGAATGAGGGCATATCGACTTGGCCGATGATTTCCTTGAGCTTGCGCACGTTCATCCTCGGGTCTTGAACCCTGCCTAGGGTAACGTGAAGCTTGAAGTCGGATTGCATCTTGCAGCCCTTGCTGTTGAAGTATCGCCTGACATCCTCAACCAGTGCCAAGAAATCGTCGGGAGCATCGGTGGTCGTGAGATGGATGACCTGCCTGTGATAGCCCGAGGCAAAGGCATCAAGAGAGTCGAATGTGATGGTTGGGGCCATCGCCTCGTCGAGGATACTGTTCAGTCCGGGTACAAGGTTCACACCATCGGGTGCGAAATCCAGGAACGCCATCGTGATGTGATAGTAACCACGTTGCCAGCGGATATCGACGCCGTCCAGCAAGTTTCTCAACTCCCTGAACCAATAATCGTCAAAGGAGATAGGCACTTTGATTTCCAGATAACTCTTCATGGTTACTCGTGTTGTCCCTGGATAGCTGGGATTGGATGATTAGCGACGTTTTACAGAAGTTTTCTTCTTACCGGACGCTTTCTTCTTGGAAGAAGTGGTCTTTGCCTGTTGCAGGCCCATCTGGATATTCTGTATCAGGGCTTTGCTGCTGTAGGTGGCACCGGTAGCGATATCGGGCTCCAGTTTCTTGGCCTGGGCCACGGTCTTGCCGATGTATTGCGGGAAAATCTTCTTGGTGGCGCGGTTGAAGTAGCTGGGTGTCTCCTGGTTCTCGAGGGCCTCGATATTCTCGATGACACCGTTCTTAATCGTGATGTTGAGAGGGGTGGGGCCGTTATAGCCGATTACCTTGTTGGCGATGTCGCCAGTGTAGATGACCTGCGTGGTGTTGGCGGCCGCCTTCTTGGTGGATTTCTTGGTACGGGCATCCAGTGTTACTGTGCCGGCGATGAGCAGCATGATGGCTGCGAAAATCAATGTCTTTTTCATTGTTATTTTTCTGTTATTGTTAAGGTCCCTAAGGTCTTTTATGACTTATTATTCCTTGTCTTGAATTCCCAATTCTTTCTCGGCAAGTGCGAGGGTCTCGGGCTTGCCGATGTCGAGCCACTGGTAGTCGGCTTCGGGATGGTAGCCGTGGATGAGATGGTGCTTGCACTCGTTGATGTAGAATGGCGTGATGGAGAATTTCTCTCCCTGCTGGCGACGGTAACGCTCCAGATGGGGGAAGATGCGCGGCGAGATGACGTGCAGGCCACCGAAGGCCATTTCGTGCAACTGCTTGTCGGCCAACTTCTCGGGGTCAGGCTTGATTTCTCCGGTTGCCTTGTTGATCCAGCCACACAGGCGGTCATTGTCGTCAAGCAGGAAATAGCGTTGCGTCTCGCGCGCCTTGACCAGGATGGTAGCTAGAGCGTCATGCTCCACATGGTAATCGTAGAACGCCTTCAGGTCCAACGTGCTGATGATGTCGGTGTTGTGCACCAGGAAGGGCTCGTCACCGTCAAGCCACTGGCGCGCCTTGAGGATGCCGCCGCCGGTGTCGAGCAGCATGCCGCGCTCGTCGCTGATGTGGATATTGAGTCCGAAGTTGTCGTTCCTCTCCAGGAAGTCGATGATCATCTGCCCGAAGTGGTGGATGTTGATGGTGATGTCGTCAAATCCTGCGGCGGCCACACGCTCGATGACGTGTTGCAGCATGGGCTTACCGGCAATCTCGACCATCGCCTTGGGGCGGTCGTCGGTCAAGGGCTTGAGGCGTGTACCCAGCCCTGCAGCAAAAATCAACGCTTTCATTGCTTGTCAACGGGATTGAGGGTGCGGTCGTGGTCAGGCTGCTCGCGGTGCGAGAGCTCGACGCGCACATTGAACTTATCGTGGATGTGTTCGGCCAGGTGTTCGGCGGCATAGACCGAGCGGTGCTGACCGCCCGTACAACCGAAGCACACCATCAGGTCGGTAAAACTGCGCTTCTTGTAGCGCTCTACCGACTCATCGACCAGGGCATAGACATGCTCCAGCCACTTGTCGATGGTACTTTCCTTCTGCAGGAAGTCAATCACGTTTTGGTCCAGGCCCGTGAATGCCTTGTATTTGTCATATTTGCCGGGGTTGTTCAGCGCGCGGCAGTCAAACACGAAGCCGCCGCCGTTGCCCGATGCATCGTGGGGAATACCTTTCTTGTAAGCAAAGCTCATCACCCTGACGGTGAGCCCCTTATCCTCGCTGACGAAGTCTTTGAGGTTGACCAGCTCGTCGATAACGAGACTCAAGTAGGGATATTGGGTGAACGGCTTGCCGATGACCAACTTGCGCAGGTTAGCAACAGCGGGAACGATGCTGTTCTTCATGAAGTCGGGCTTTTTCTCGAAGTAGCCGCGGAAACCATAGGCACCCAGCACCTGCAATGTGCGAAACAGCACGAACAGACGCAGGTTGTCGTGGAATTCCTTCTCGTCGAGATCGGGCTGGTATTGCTTGAGTTTCTGGAGATAGGCATCGACGAGGTCTTTCTTCAACTCGTCGGGATACTTGGCGCGCGACTGCCACACAAACGAGGCCACGTCATAGTAGTACGGGCCGCGACGACCGCCCTGGAAGTCGATGAACGCCAACTTGCATTCGGCGGGATGGTCGGCATCACCCACGAGCATCACGTTGCGCGACTGGAAATCACGGTACATGAACGTCTCGCTGGGAATCGCCAGCAGGTCGCGGGTCAGTTTCTCGAAGTCGTTCTCGAGCTTGGCCTCGTTGAAGACGACGCCCGTTGCCTTGAGGAAGCAGTACTTGAAGTAGTTTAGGTCCCACTTGATGGAGCGCTCGTCAAAGCACTCGGCAGGGTAACAATGGCTGTAGTCAAACCCTTGTGCCCCCCTGAACTGGATATCCACCAGGTCGCGCATGGTGCGGCGCAGCAATTCCTTCTCATCGCTGGTGAAGGCGTGAGTCATGGCGCTGCGGCGTATCTTGTTCCACAGGATGTTCTCGGGTTTCTTGCCCAAGTCCTCCTGGATGTAGGCCATGTGGTCTTCGCTCACGCCATAGACCTCGGGCACCGACAGCCCCTGCTCGCGGAAGTGGCGTGCCATATAGATGAACGCATCGTTCTCCTCGCGTGACTCGCCGATGACGCCCACGATGGTGCGCTCGCCGGTCAGGCGGTAGTACTGGCGGTTGCTGCCCGCCTTGTCCATCAAGGTGATTTCGCTGGGGGCGCTGCCCACAAACTGCTCATATAATTTTCTTAATCTTTCCATTGCTGTGGTTTTAGTTTCTAGTCCCTAGTTTCTAGTTTCTAGTCCTTAGTTGTTAGTTTTATGTGATGTTGATGATATTAGAATTCGCTGGTGAAGTGGAAGGTGATTTTGGGGAAATCCTGCTGTGCCATCTGCAGGACATAGTTTGAGTCGGCAAGGAACACGTCGCGGCCCTCGGTGTCGAGTGCCATGAACTGGTGCTTGCGCCTCTTGAAGGCTTCGAGGGCATCCTCGTCGTCGCTCTCGATCCAGCAGGCCTTGTACAGGTGGATGGGCTCCCAACGGCATTGTGCGCCATACTCGTGCAGCAAGCGGTACTGGATGACCTCGAACTGCAGCTGGCCTACGGTGCCGATGATCTTGCGGTTGTTGAACTGGTTGACGAACATCTGGGCCACGCCCTCGTCCATCAACTGCTCGAGACCCTTGTTGAGCTGCTTGGTCTTCATCGGGTCGGAGTTCTCGATGTACATGAACATCTCGGGAGAGAAGCTGGGCAGGCCCTTGAAGTGCAGGTCTTCGCCCTCGGTGAGCGTGTCACCAATCTTGAAAATGCCGTTGTCGGGCAGGCCCACGATATCGCCGGGATAAACCTCGTCGATAATTTCCTTCTTCTGGGCCATGAACGCCGTCGGGGCGCTGAAACGGTAACTCTTGCCGCTGCGCACGTGCTTGTAGTTGCCGTTGCGCTGGAACACGCCCGAGCACACCTTGACAAAGGCGATACAACTGCGGTGGTTCGGGTCCATATTGGCGTGAATCTTGAACACGAAACCCGTGAACTTGTCCTCGCCAGGCTCCACAGTGCGCTCGATGGCGCTGACGGGGCGGGGTGACGGAGCAATGCGCACGAAACAGTCAAGCAACTCCTTCACGCCGAAGGTGTTCAGTGCCGAACCAAAGAATACGGGAGCCACCTTGGCATCAAGGTAGTCAAGCGTGTTGAAGTCGGGATAGACGCCGTCGATGAGCTCGATGTCGGCGCGCAGTTTCTCGGCATCGGCCTTACCCACAGCCTTGTCGATGGCGGGATCGTTGATGTCGTTGATATCCACGCGGTCGGTCACGTGCTGCTTGTCGGGCTTGAACAGGCTGATGTTGTGCTCGTAGATGTTGTACACACCCTTGAAGTGGGCACCGATGTTGATGGGCCAACTCAAGGGGCGCACGTCGATCTTGAGTTCTTGCTCCAGTTCGTCAAGGATGTCAAACGGGTCGCGGCCCTCGCGGTCGAGCTTGTTGACAAAGATGATGACGGGGGTGTTGCGCATGCGGCACACCTCCATCAGCTTCCTGGTCTGAGTCTCAACACCCTTGGCCACATCGACAACGATAATGACGCTGTCAACGGCGGTGAGGGTGCGGTAGGTATCCTCGGCAAAGTCCTGGTGGCCAGGGGTGTCAAGGATGTTGATTTTGTAGTCGCCATAGTTGAATCCCATGACCGAGGTGGCGACCGAGATACCACGTTGTTTCTCAATCTCCATCCAGTCGCTGGTGGCGGTCTTCTTGATTTTATTGGATTTCACAGCACCGGCCACATGGATAGCCCCACCAAAGAGCAGCAACTTCTCGGTGAGCGTGGTCTTGCCGGCATCGGGGTGAGAGATGATGGCAAAGGTGCGGCGGCGGGTGATTTCGGTTGTCAATGACATGTTATTCTAGTTATTGAGTTTGGGGTTAGGTGTTTGGGGTTAGGAGTTGTTTGACGGTTTCCTCAAGGCTATCGAGCCAGTAGGGGATAGTCACACCAAAGGTGCTTTTGAACTTGGTCTTGTCCAGCACGCTGTAGGCGGGGCGGTGGGCCTTGGCGGGGAACTCGTCGCTATGGCAGGGCTGCACGTCACAACCCGTGATGCCGGCCAGGCGGTGAATGGCCTTGGTGAAGTCATACCAGGAGATGACACCCTCGTTGCTGAAGTGATAGATGCTGGGATGCCACTCGTCGGCCGTGATGACGGTAACGATGGCGCGGGCGAGGTCGTGGGCACATGTGGGAGAGCCCACCTGGTCAAACACGACCTTGAGCGCCGGCTTTGTCTGGCCCAGTGTGAGCATGGTCTTGACGAAGTTCTTGCCGTAGGGCGAGTAGAGCCATGCGGTGCGCAGGATAACGGCATCGCCATCCAAGGAGTCCATCAGCAGGCGTTCACCGTCGAGCTTAGTGCGACCATAGGCCGACTGGGGGTTGGTGGGATGCTCCTCGACGTAGGGGGTGCAGGCCTGTCCGTCAAACACATAGTCGGTCGACACGTGCACCATGCGGGCGTCATGCCGTTTGGCAACACGGGCGAGGATACCGACGGCCTCGGCATTGAGTTTTGAGGCGGTGGCTTCATCATCCTCGGCAGCGTCAACGGCGGTATAGGCCACGCAGTTGACAATGACGGTGATCTCATGCATGTCCATGATGAGCTCGACGGCGGCCTCGTCGGTGATGTCAAGCTTGACGATGTCGTCACCGGTCACATCGGTGAAGATAGCATGAAAGCGCGCGTCGTCGGCCAGCACGTTGCGCATCTCGTGGCCCAACTGGCCGTTTGCGCCTGTGATAAGTATATTGGTCTTCTTCATTGATTAATTGTCGTTGAGGTCGTCGCCGAACAGCGGCTTCTCCTCATCGCGCTTGAAATAGGCGGCAAGCATGCCGATGAAGTGGGAAATCTGGCTGATAGCGGCAGCGGTGTCTTGGGTAATCTCTTTGCCTTGCAGGTGGAGCATCATCACGCCGTAAAGCGCGTTGAAGCACGTTTCCAGCTCGCCGGGACGCTCGGCCTCGGGAAGGGTGGCGCGCAGCTGGACGATATAGGGCAATGTGCGGTAATAATCGGCATGATAGTCGGGGAAACGGCCCTGGTCGGCCAGCAACTGCGAGTGCAGGTCGTTCAGGCGAATGAGCACGTTGTGGCACACACGGATGTGGCCGCGCTCGGCAACGCCTTCCATTTCCATCATCTGGATGAGCGACTCGTACCATTCCCTGATTTCGTGGCGGGTTTTGTCATCAACGTCATAGCGCGCAATGACGGTCTTGTCAACGATGTTGATGTCCAGTTTGCAGGCACGCAAGATGTCCTCGACCTGCCACAGGTAGAGGAGATACTCGGCGATGTTCTCGTTGCGTTTCTGTTGAGCGATAATCATAGTGTGAGTGCGTGTCGTTTATCCGAAGCGGCTGATATTGCGCAGGGTGGGCTCGTCAACGATGCGGATGCGGCGGCCGTCAACGGTAATGATGCGCTCGTGGGCAAAGGAGGAGAGCGTGCGGATGGCGTTGGCTGTGGTCATGTTCGACAGATTGGCCAGGTCTTCACGCGCCATGTAGATCTTCAGTGTCTGCCCGTCGTCCTCATATCCATAGTTGTCCACCAGCATGCACAAGGCCTCGGCCAGGCGGCCGCGGATGTGTTTCTGGGTGAGGTTGACGACCTTGGAGTCGCTACCGCCCAGGTGACGGGACAACTCGTTGATAAAGAACCATGCCAACTGGATGTTGCCGTCGATGAGGCGTTTCACTACCGTCATCGGGATGGCACCTACCTGCGATGGCTCGATGGCCATTGTGCTGGCCACGTAAGGCTCATGGGCGAACCATGCACGATAGCCGAAGTACTGGATGGGACGGTACAGGCGCAGGATCTGCTGCTTGCCGCCAATGCCGTTCTTGAATCGTTTCACCTTACCCTTGATGAGCACCCACAGGTACTGCGGCTCATCCTTCTCGGCATAGATAATCTGGCCCTTGCGGTAGGTATGGATGACAAAATTCTCAGCGATGAGATGTTTCTCCTCGCTGTTCAGGATCGACCAGATGGCGGCCAGGTCTTCCCTGATGACGTCCTTTATTGTACTCTTGATGACCATGCGGCGGCAGGTTTTAACGTGCAAAATTACAACATCTTTCCCACCTGCCAAAATCCATATGCCTAAAAATCCCTAAAAACGGGTGAAGTGCTGATTCCTTTAGGCTGTCGCAAAGAGAAATACGGCTTGAGGGCAGTGATGCCGTCAGCGGCGGAAAGCGTCGGGAATCGGAACCGGACTGTTGGGATTGAATCCGGGCTGGCCGGTCACGGCGTTGGGAGCCATAACGGGACGGTATTTGGGGTCGCCCCAATCTCGGGTGTTCTTGCTGTTGCCGAGCAGGTTTTCAAGCAACTGGTAGATGAGTGGACCGGCGTCAAAAGAGATGGGCGCGCCCAGCAGGTTGATTGTTGGTTGAATGACCGGTAATGTGCGCCATCGGCCGGTATAGGGGTCATAGATGCGGCGGGCGCCCATGTCGAGCGAGAAATTGTCGCTGGCGTGCCAAGCCAGTGTGCCCCCGTAGGACGAACTGCCCAGGAACGGCATGGCCGCTACCGTGTGGAATCGCTGGTTGACATAGTACTGCCCGAATGCGTTAAGCGAAAACTTTTCATTAATTTTGAACGACGCGTTGGCAAAGCCCCCGTAGTCGTTCCATGCACTGCGGTCAAAATGGTATTTGCTGCCGGTCAAGCCTACTGTCGTCTGGAAACGGTCACCCATCGGCATCGTGAAGGCAACGCTTGCCGTGGCGATATTACCCATGCCGGGGTAGGTCGTGTGGCTACCTGCACCAGTGAGATAACCGCCTCCTATACTTGTGATTACGCCGCTCGAAGACCAGTCGCGGCTGTAGGGATTGGTGTCATAGGTGAAGCGGGGCAGGGCAGGGCGATAGTTGGCGCGCGCTGCCTGTTGATAGATGGCAAGCGAGTCGGCGAGATTGCCCAAGTTGTTGCCCAATTCAAGTTCGGCAGCGGTGGGAATGGTTGTGTTAAAGGTGGGCTTAATACCCGTAGAGGGCAGCACTGTCATGGGTAGTTCAGGCGATGTGAACAACGAGCTGATTTTCGTCTGGTCAAATTGCAACTTCAGGCCTTGGCTCTCCTGGGCCGCCCCATAAAGGACAACCGCCGCAAACACTATTACCAATCCCCTTCTCATTGTTTTTTGTTAGCCGTTAGCCATTAGCCGTTAACTATTAACTATTAACTTTTATCTCTTATCTCTTATCTCTTATCTCTTATCTCTTATTATCTCCTTTTTGGGCATATTCTCCCACACCGAGCGTAACGATGTGATGATGTCGCTGTAATCCTGTTGCGTGAACGGCTCGTCGCTCGAGGACAAAATCCTGTAGGTGATGCCGTTATAGGTGCGGCTAGTTTCAGTGTCCCGCAGTCCGTTGCGCAAGTAGAAGTCATAGCGCCGTTGCCGTTGAGCGGGGTTGGGCGCATCGGCCTGGAAGGGCGACTCGATGTCGAGGATTAAGGGGCAATTAGTGCGGTACTTCTCGAGTATAGCCGTCAGGATTTGCTGGCCATAGCCCTTGCCGCGTAGTGGTTCACAAACGGCGAAGTACCACCACCAGTTATATTTTGTCAGGCTCAACACCATCGTCAAGCCTACTAAGGTCTCGTCCTCATAGTAGGCCGTGTAATCAATCGATAACGCATCCATCAGATAGGGCAGATCGTCGTAGGGTATCTGCTCCTCGACGGGAAAAGCCGTTGTGTACAGGCGCCTCAACTGCTCGTCAAGGGCACTGTCGCTAGTTATTTGAACGCTCTTCAACATATCAGATGCCGTTTTGAGTCCTTTGACTGTTGTTCGCAGTTAACCGCTTAATTCTTAACCTTTTTAGCTCCGAACGCCCAATGTGCCAGGAAGGGGCTGAGCCTGATGATGTTGCCGATGAGCAAGCAACCGGCAATGATGATGATAGTGATGACCAGCGACACAGATGCCTCGATGATAGGCATCGGGTGGTCGGTGAATACCGTAATGAACGATAAGCTCTTGGGAATCAGGAAATAGTGGATGAGATACACGTCAAGCGTCCTCCGGCCCACGTATTGCAGTGAACGTCCGATGACGGTACTCTTGCTGAACAAAGCCTGCTTTTTCCTGAAGAATGAGAAAAGGACAACGAGTCCGGTGGTCGTCAGCAGCAGTCTCGAGATACTCTCACTGAACAACAGATACTCGCGGAAGAAATTGCCCAGGAAATAAAAGAGCACGCACACCGTGATGAGCCAATTGGAGTCCAGCAGTTTCTCGACCAGCGCAAAGTTCTTTTTCACCAGCGTGCCGAACACAAAAAACAGGAAGTAGCACCAGCATTGCATTGACAGTGCTCCCTTTACACTCTCGGGAAGCGGTATCCAATGGTAAAACGGGGCCCAGTTGATAAAGAAGAGGATGAAGCCGAGGAGCAAAAGGAGGATATTGGCCCAGCGCTCATTGAAGATGAAGCGCATGACCACATAGAATATGTAATACTCAAACAGGACGTAGGTGAACCAATACCCCTTTTTGGTAGGGGCAATGAGCCCCTCAAGCAGGGGAATGTCGTTGACGTGGATGAAAACAAGAAAGAAGATGAAAGGCGCCAAAATCTGGACCGACAGCTTCTTGCGCAGGAACCGGTACACCTGTCGCGCATCCCACACGACTTCGGCCTTATAGAGCACAAAGCCGCTGATAAAGAAGAACATGGGCATGCGCACCTGCAGCAGGTAATCATGAACCGAGATGCCCAGCCCA
This sequence comes from uncultured Bacteroidales bacterium, assembly GCA_902776955.1. Classification (GTDB taxonomy): domain Bacteria; phylum Bacteroidota; class Bacteroidia; order Bacteroidales; family Muribaculaceae; genus Sodaliphilus. The sequence continues at coordinate 57,241 of CACYSG010000017.1, forward strand.
ATGATTTTCCAACAGAAGAAGGCGACGTGATAAAACACCACAAGGGTCATCGTGAAACCGCGCAGGGCATCAATGTACTCGATGCGCTTGGTCGGCTGGGCTGTGGTATTCATTTCGTTCATCGCTCTTTTTTATTGGTTTAGTGATTTATCCGGTTTACTGTATTTCACTCCGAACACCCAGTGGGCCAGGAAAGGACTGAGCCTGAAGATATTGCCGATGAGCAGGCTGACCGCCACAATGATGATGGCAATCGATAACGTCACGGCAGCCTCGATGATGGGCATCGGGTGGTCGGTGAACACGGTCACGAAGCTCAGCTGCTTGGGCAACAGGAAGAAGTGGATCAGATACACGTCAAGCGTCCTGCGGCCCACATACTGCAACGTGCGTCCCAGTCGCTTCTCCTTGCTGAAGGAGTTCTTGTTGATTCTGAAGAAAGAGAACAGAATCACCAGTCCCGGGAAGGAGAGCAGGTGCCTGATAATCTTGTCGTTGATAGGTATGACGTCGATATAGGCGTTGGTCAGGAAAAAGATGATGATGCAGACTGTCAACAGGATGTAATTGTCCAGAATGCGCTCCAACTGGGGGTAATATTTCTTGGCTAGCGTGCCCAACACAAAGAAGATGAAATATTGCCAATTATATACACACAGGAATTCCATGGCCCGATGGGGCAGAGGAAAGAGCAGATATCCCGTGGGTGTAATCACCGTCATGAGCGCCCCGCCGATGAGGAGAAGGACGATGTCGGACCAATTGTTCCTGATGAAGAATCGCACGGTGGCATAGATCACGTAGAAGGCGAACAACACAAACGTGAACCAGTAACCCTCCCTGGACGGGTCAAAGTTGGTCTTATAGAAAGATGCATCAATGAAATACAGATAGACGCAGAAGAAGATGAACGGCGAAATCAGCTGAACGGGAATCTTCTTCTTGAAAAATGCCTTGATCTGCTTAAAGTCCCATACGACACCCGCTTTGTACAAAACGAAACCGCTGATGAAGAAGAACATCGGCATGCGCACCTGCAAGAAGAAGTCGTGGAACGACATTCCCTTGCCCATGTGCCAGCAGTATGTCGCCACATGCTGGAATACGACAAGAATCATCGTGAAGCCACGCATGGCGTCGATGAATTCAATGCGTTTACCGGGTTGTTGGATGGGCTGTTCTGTCATCGTTGGGTCAACTGTCTGGGTTATTTAGGATTGGTTCACGCTCTCGAGTTCGGCACTGGCCTCTTCCCACTGGGCCATGACTTCTTCAAGTTCGCGGCTGATGCGTGAATGGGTGTAATAGACATCCAGGTCCTCGCTGGCGGCTGTGGAGAGTTTGTCTTCGATGTCGGCGAGTTGCTGTTCCAGCTCGGCGATTTTGGCCTCACAGGTCTTCACCTTTTTCTCGGCCTGGCGGATGCGGCGCTCGCGCTCCTTTTGCCGCTGGTAGTCCATTTTGCCTTGACTGGCTGTAGGGGCGGCATCTTCGGCGTCAGCGGCAGCCACGGGCGTGCTCTTGACCTCGAGCTGCTGCAACGAGTCGAGTTGCTTCTTCTGCAGGAAGTCGTAGATGCCGCCCAGGTGCTCGCGCACGCGGTGCTCACCGAACTCATAGACCTTTTCCACGATGCCGTTGAGGAAGTCGCGGTCGTGCGACACAACGATGACAGTGCCTTCAAAGGCCTGGATGGCCTCCTTCAACACGTCCTTGCTGGGCATGTCCAGGTGGTTGGTCGGCTCGTCGAGGATGAGCAGGTTGACAGGCTGCAACAACAGGCGTATCATGGCCAGGCGGCTCTTCTCGCCACCGCTCAGCACCTTCACCTTCTTGTCGGCATTCTTGCCGCCGAACATGAAGGCACCCAGGATGTCGTTGATGCGAGTGCGGATGTCGCCCACGGCCACATAGTCGATGGTGTCGTGTACGGTCAGGTTTTCGTCAAGCAGTTGGGCCTGATTTTGAGCAAAATAACCGATTTTGACGTTGTGCCCGATCTGCAGTTTCCCGTCAAAAGGAATCTCGCCCATGATGCACTTGACCAGGGTGGATTTTCCGGCGCCGTTCTTGCCGACAAAAGCGACTTTCTCGCCTCGCTTGATGGTGAACGTCACGTCATGGAACACGTTGAGGTTGCCGTAGTCCTTGCGCAGGTCCTCGGCGATGACGGGGTAGTCGCCGCTGCGGGGAGCTGGCGGGAATTTCAGGCACATTCGCGAACGGTCCACCTCATCGACCTCGATGCGATCGAGTTTGTCCAGCATCTTGATGCGGCTCTGCACCTGCACGGCCTTGGTGGCCTTATAGCGGAATCTCTCGATAAAGTCCTCGGTGTCATGGATGAGTTTCTGCTGGTTTTCCCACGCGCGCATCTGCTGTTCGACGCGCTCCTTGCGCAGTTCCACAAACTCGCTGTACCTCACCTTGTAGTCATATATCTTGCCCAGCGAAATCTCGATGGTGCGGTTGGTCACATTATCGATGAAAGCCCTGTCGTGGGAGACGAGCAGCAACGCGCCGTTGCGGTTCTTCAGGAAGGATTCCAACCACTGGATAGACTCGATGTCCAGGTGGTTGGTCGGCTCGTCGAGTAGCAGGACGTCGGGACGGCGCAACAACAGTTTGGCCAACTCGATGCGCATGCGCCAACCACCGCTGAACTCGCTTGTCGGGCGGTCAAAGTCGCTGCGTTCAAATCCCAAACCGGTGAGTGTCTTTTCGATTTCGGCCTCGATATTCTCGCTCTGCATCAGGGCGCGCAGCTCGGTCTTCTCGGCTACGCGTTCGATAAGTTCTTGATAATCTTCGCTTTCATAGTCGGTACGCTCGGCCAGTTGGCTGTTCATGTGCTCGATGGCGGCGTCCATCTGCTGCAGGTGCTCAAAGGCGCGGGCGGCTTCCTGCTTGACGGTGAGCGAGTCTTCAATCCGCATCTGTTGCGGCAAGTACCCGATGGTGATGTCGGCCTGGCGTGCCACAGTGCCGCCGGTGGGCTGTTGCTCACCAGTGATAATCCTGAGCATAGTGGTCTTGCCGGCTCCGTTCTTGCCCACTAACGCGATCTTGTCGCGCTTGTTGACGACAAAGCTGATGTTCTCAAACAGCACTTGGCTGCCAAACTCCACCTTGAGTCCTTGTATCGATATCATGAGTGTTTTGTGATTTTGGCCACAAAATTACAAAAAAATGCGATATCCCCTATCTATTGCGATAGATTCTATGGACCATAAGGACTATCCGGGTGTTCTAGAACAGGCTCAATGGCTTCTGTTCAATGCTGGCGCGGGCTTGCTCGATATACTGCGGGTTGATGTCGATGCCGATGCTGCGACGGTTGAGTTCATAGGCTATCCTGCATGTCGTGCCGGTGCCGCAATAGGGGTCCAGCACGATGCCGTCACGGGGACAGGTGGCGATGATGGGCAGGCGGTAGAGCGTGTCGGGGGCTACGCAGTAGTGGGCGATACCCGAGCGTTGCACGCCGATGGTCCACACGTCGCCGGGAACGACTCCCTGCACGTTGTCGGGCTGCAGATACTGTTTCTTGACCCTTGGCCGCCCTTTATCCTCGTTGCGCAGGATCAAGGCACAGGTGCGCCTCAACTCCTCGTCATTATAGTAGAATTCCTCATCCTTAACCAGATGGAACATTGCTTCGTGCACCTTGCGCATGTGGTCGTGGCTGCCTTGGGGCGAGGTGGTGGTTTTGTTCCAGATGACCTCGTTGACAAGATGCCATCCCTGCCGGTCGATCATCTCGAGGACCACACGCCAGGGGATGCCCTGAACGAAGCCGTCGGTCGTGTCGTCGCCGATGTTGAGCCACAGCGATCCATGGGGCTTGAGCACGCGCCACGCCTGGGCCATGGCGTTGAGCAGCCCGTTGATGTATTCGTCGGCGCTGGTGGCGGTGATGCTCTCGGTGCCCTGGCTGCGACGGCGCCAATAGGGCGGGGTAGTGACGATACAGTCGATGCTCCCGTCCTCAATGCTCTCCAGCACGGTGGCGGCATCGCCATGGACGAGGCAGGGCATCATCTTACGGCCCAGTCGGGCGATGAAGTCCCGCTTGACGGTACTGGCGGGCGGTTCAGCGACGGTGGCAGCCTCGGCGGGTTCATTGGCCTCGACCGGTTCATCAGTCAGGTTCCCGTCCAGCATGTCGCGCAACAGCGATGCGGCGCGATTGGCCATTTTATCGTGGGCGATGTGTGAATATGCCTCGTCGGCCAGCCATGCTGCGACCAGCTCGTCGGTGTCGGTCTTGAAGATGCGGGCCAGCCTGAGCACCTGTTCGCGCTTGGGGCGGCGCTCGCCGTGTTCATAGCGGCTGTAGGTGGGCACGTCCACGCCGATGGCGCGGGCAAGGTCCTTCTGTAACTTGCCGCTCTCGATGCGCAACCGCTTGATTTTTTCTGAGAATAACATATTGTCGTCGAATCGTTTGGTTAGGATATGACAAATTTAGACAACATTTTTGAGCTGTGCAAAAATATCATCTAAAATTGTGTCTATTATGTGCGATTGATGGCGGCAGGCAGCCGCGAGCGTTCATTTCTTTTTCTTGCGGCGATGCTGATAGCGCCAGTGATGCTGAATGGAGTGATACAGATAGTGACGCATGGGGTGAAGCAGCCAGAAGTGATAGAACAGGAAGGCCAGTGCCGCACCGATGGCGCCACCGAATACATTGGTCATGTCATAGTTGTAACCGGTTTTCCACATCAGTCCGATTTCCATGATCAAGGCAAGCACGGCCGCTGTGGCGGCGAGGACGATTTCCTGGTTGATTTTGCTGTGATGGGGCAGGCGTGATTTGGCATAGTCAAGGATAAACACGAGTGCAACGCAAAAATATAAGACCATGTGCCCCACTTGCTCGGCAAACGGGAAAACTTTCAAGGCATTAACGCCAAGGGGATTTTTGATAAAGGTGAAGAAAGCCGCTACTAGAATCATAATCAGTGACGGCACCCCCTTGGGAATTGATAGGATAAAACTTTTCATTGTTAGTAATACTACTTTAAACTTGTCTCGGTTTTCAATTTGCAAATGTAATCAATTTTGTTGTCATGCCGCTTTTTTTTTGAAAAAAAATATTGTTTTTGGTCAATTTTGCCCTTTTTCTTCTGTTTTGACGTGAGATTGTGTTACTTTTGCACACTCGCCAATGCACAAATTCAAGGACTTTTTTGATATGTCGAAGCATGAGCGGCGTGGCACGATTGTGGTGTTGGCCCTCATTGCGGTGATGCTGGCGGCCTCGGTGGCTGTTAGGTCTTGTCGTGACACGTCTGTGGTGTCCCGGCCCTCGGTGGAGCAGTTGCAATTTGATGCAGCGACCGATACGGCCACTCCACCCGCAACCAAGTCCGTGAAGAAAGAAAAACCGCCCAAGAAGGCGCGCCGCTCCAAGTCTTCGCCCAAGTCATCACCCAGGAAATCACCCAAGCAACCACCCAAGCAACCACCTGCCAGTCCGCCCATGACTCCGGTGCCGCAGTTCTGATGTGACTTGTTTCGCAGAATTTCCATTTATTGGTTTGTGGGGTTGGCCAAAATATGCTACTTTTGTGAAATTATTTGATTGAGAAAACATCGAGATACTATGACTAAACGAGTTGGTTTTGCGACACGCTTGGGTGCCATCGCCGCAGCAGTAGGTTCGGCCGTGGGATTAGGAAACATCTGGCGTTTCCCCTATGAGGCGGGAGTAAACGGCGGCGGTGCCTTTATCCTGGTTTATATCGGTTGTATTCTGGTAATGGGTATCCCTGTGATACTCAGTGAGTTCATTATCGGCCGCTCCACACACAGCAACATGAAGGCGGCGCTGAAGAAACTCTCGCCGGGCAAGAAGTACTACCTGTTTACCTACCTTTGCATCCTGGGCAGTTTTGTCGTTATCGGTTTCTACAGCGTGGTGTGCGGATGGATTATCGAATACCTCTATCAGGCGGCCCTGGGCAACCTGAGCGGTCACACGCCACAGGAGTATGAAGCGATGTTCACGGGGTTGATATCCAACCCCTGGCGTTGTGTGGGTTGGACCGTGCTGTTTCTGGTGCTCAACTTCATCGTGATGAGCCGTGGCATCGCCAAGGGTATCGAGCGCGTGGCCAGCATCATGATGCCGCTGTTGTTCCTCATCCTCATTATCTTCTGTATCAATTCATTACTCCTGCCGGGTGCCAAAGAGGGCCTTACCTTCTTGTTCTATCCCGACTTCTCGGAGTTGACGATGCGTGGCGTGCTGGACGCCTTTGGTCAGGCTTTCCTGTCGCTCTCCATCGGTATCTCGTGCCTGGTGACCTACAGTTCCTATTTCAAGGATGATACCTCGCTGTCCAAGGACGCTACCACTGTCGCTGTCCTTGACACGCTGGTCGCCATCCTCTCGGGTGTGATGATTTTCCCGGCGGTCTTCTCCTTCGGCGTCGAGCCCACAGCGGGACCGCGCCTCATTTTTGAGGTATTGCCCGGGATTTTCCAGCAGATGACCGGTGGCTACTTCTGGGCCCTGCTTTTCTTCCTGCTGGTGTTCTTCGCCTCGTTGACATCTACCATCTCGCTGAGCGAGATTCCCATCACCTTCCTCATCGAGGAACACAAGATGACTCGTCCCCGTGCCATCAATTGGGCGGCGCTGTTCTCCTTTATCCTGGCGGTGGTTGCCGCTCTGTCGTTCAACGTGCTGGATGACATTAAGTTGTGGGGAAAGAACATTTTCGACATGATGGACTATGCCGCCAGCAACATCTTTATGCTCTTGGGCGGATTGTTTACCGCTGTGTATGTGGGTTGGATTCTTGACCGCAAGGTCATTCACGATCAGATGACCAATGGCGGTCGTCTCAAGGGACGCATGGAGCCGTTCCTCATCTTCTGCCTGCGCTATGTCGCCCCGGTATCAATCATCTTTATCTTCCTCTACCTCACCGGCATCATTTAAGAAAAGGGAACCCGTTTTTCCCGTAATATCCGTTCCCTCCGTTATATCCGTTATTTCCGCTTCTCCAAGTGCTCTCGGATGGCTGCGGTGAACGGGCGCCAGTACTTCTCGCACTTGGCCTGGCCCACGCCATAGACGATACCGAACTCGGCCTGGGTCGTCGGTTTCTCGGTGGCCATGGCCGTCAGTGACTTGTCGCTGAAGACCATATAGGGCGCGATGTGGCTTGCCTTGGCCAGGGCCTTGCGCAGGTCACGCAGCTTCTCGAACAGAGCGCTGTCCATCTGTTTCTCCCCTGTGGGGGTGATGGGCAGTTCGGCTTGGGCAGCGGCTGGCTTGCGTGCGCTGAAGTCGCGTCGCTCAAATCGGTTGAGTTGAATCTGCTGGCGGCCGTAGAGCACCTCGGTGCCGTATTCGGTGATTTTCAGGTGATTGTTCTCGTCGTAGGCGACGTCAAACAGGCCCATCTGCAGCATCTGCAGCAGGTAGGCATTCCACTCGGCCATTGTGAAGTCGCGTCCCACGCCGAAGGTCTTGAGCCGGTCGTATCCCTTCTCGGCAATGTCGGCTTTGCGCCAGCCGCGCAGGATGTCGGTCACGGTGTACATGGCCACTTGCTCGTCGGTGCGCTTGATGGCACTCAATGCCATCTGGGCCAGCCTCGTGCCGTCGAACCGCTCGGGCGGATTGTCGCACACGTCACAGTTGTGGCAGTCATGGTCATAGCGCTCGTTGAAGTAATTCAGCAGGATGCGCCGGCGGCAGACGCCGCTCTCGGCAAATTGCTGCATGCGGCGCAGCTTGTCCATATTGACCTGTGCCTGGCCCGACTGGAGCGCGAATTGCTGCAAGGTCACCATGTCGCCGTAGTTATAGAACAGCAACGCGTCGGCAGGCAGGCCATCGCGTCCGGCACGTCCTATTTCCTGGTAGTAACTCTCGATGTTGCGCGGCATGTTGCTGTGGATGACATAGCGCACGTTGCTCTTGTCGATGCCCATGCCGAAGGCGATGGTCGCACACACGACTTTGAGGTCGTCGTTGACAAACGCGCGCTGGATGCGCTGTTTCTCGCTCACGCTCATCCCGGCGTGGAACGGCTCGGCCTGGATACCCAGGCGGGTGAGCTCAGTGGCCATCTTCTCGGTGTCCTTGCGCCTCAGGCAGTAGATGATGCCGCTCTCGTTGCGGTGCAGGTTGATGAACTGCACAATCTGGCGGAACTTCTGTCGGCCGGTGGAGCCTTGAACGACGTTGAGTGAGATGTTGGGGCGGTCAAACGAACTGATGAACAGTTTGGCGTCAGGAATGTGAAGTTGCTTGGCGATGTCGTCGCGCGTGATGCGGTCGGCAGTGGCGGTGAGCGCCATCACGGGCACTTCGGGGAACCGCTGCTTGAGGGCACCCAATTGGGTGTATTCCGGTCGGAAATCGTGTCCCCACTGCGAGATGCAATGGGCCTCATCGACGGCAAACAGGCAGATTTTCTCGGTAATGCTGCTTGACCAGCGGTCAATCTCGCTGAGCAACTTCTCGGGCGAGATATACAATAGCTTTACCTTGCCCTGCATCAGCAATTCAACGGTCTGACGGTTCTCGTTGTCGGTTTTCTCGCTGTTCAGGGCCAGAGCGGGCACACCGTTCTGTTGCAGGGCGTCGATCTGGTCGTTCATCAGCGCCAGCAATGGCGAGATGACGATGGCGAAGCCGTCTTCGCTCATCAGACCTGGAATCTGGTAACATAGTGATTTGCCGCCGCTAGTGGGCATGAGAACGATGCTGTCGCCCCCGTCCAGTGTGTGGCTGATGATGTCCCATTGCTGGCCGCGGAAACTGTCGTAGCCATAACAGCTTCTCAACAGCATCAACGCATATTCCTGCCGAGCCATCATCTGAAATATTAAATTATAAAGTCAAACGCCTAAAATCTAACGTCTAAAATCTAAAGTCTAACGCCTAACGTCTAAAGTCTAACGTCTAATAAGCATTCGCCTCGCCCTTGATGGCGTTCCACACGGTGCGAACGATGATTTTCAGGTCGAGGAAGAAACTCCAGTTCTCGGCATACCACACGTCATACTCCACACGCTTCTCCATCTGCCACAGCTCCTCGGTCTGGCCACGATAGCCGCGCACCTGAGCCCATCCGGTGATGCCGGGCTTGATGGTGTGGCGCAACATGTACTTGTCGATGAGTTCGCTGTACATCTCGGTCTGGGCCACCATGTGTGGACGTGGACCGACGATGGACATTTCGCCGAGCCACACATTATAGAATTGTGGCAGCTCGTCAATGCTGGTGCGGCGCAGGAAATTGCCGAATCGCGTCACGCGGGGATCATCCTTGGTCGCCTGCAGGGTGTCGCTGTCGGTGTTGATGCGCATCGTGCGGAATTTGTAGCAGTTGAACGCCTGGCCGCGGTAGCCGGTGCGTTTCTGAACAAAGAAGATGGGACCGGGTGAGGACAGCTTGATGCCGATGGCGACGGGTATCACCACCAGGGGCGAAAGGATGAGCATTGCCGTCGAGAAGAGCAGGTCAAAGGCGCGCTTCACCATACGGTTAATGGGATTCTTCAAGGGGTAGGGGTGTACCGCCAGAATCGGCACGTCGCCGACCGACTGCAACTCAAATTGTCGTGTCACCGTCCTGCCGAACTGCGGAACGTAGTAGAAATCGACCGCGTTGTTGTCGGCGATGCGTATCATGCGTGACACGTTCTGGTTGTCCTCGATGTCGGGGACGGCGCAGAACATCTCGTCCACCTGATGCGTCTTGACAAACTGCTCCACATCGTCGAGGGTTCCCTGATAGGCCGCCGAGGCCGAACGGGCCTTCGGGTTGTTGTCAAAGAAGCCCACGATGTGATAACCGTAACCTTGGTCGCCAAGCATCTCGTTGATGAGCCTGACGCCCACCGTGCCACCGCCGATGACGATGATGCGCTTGAAGTTAAAGCCTTGATTACGATACAGTTTTACCAGTTGGCGAGATAGTACCCACCATGTCGCCAGTGCCAGGAAGAAGATGGCATAGAACGCCAATACCTGCCGCCAGGATGCCTCGTCATAGGCTCCCAGGAACGTGGTCAGCGTGATGAAGATACCGGCGTGGGTGAGCACCAGTTTGAGGGCCTGTCCCACAACCTTGTCGGCATAGATGACACGCCGCTCGTGAACCTCGCTGAAGAAGTAGATACACACGACCATCGCCACATTGAGCACAAGCCACATCGGGCGCCCGTATAGTTGGCTGCTCACCTGGGAGTCAATGCCGCTCCATATCATGACGACAAAGTAGGCTAGATTGACAATAATCAAGTCAATCATGCTGAATATCCATCTCACGAATTGTCCGTATCGGCCCTTGCTCTTCATGTGGGACTGTTGTTCTTCTATCGAAGTTTAAGATAAAAGGTGATAAACAGACGGTGTGTCATAATTCAAAGGCTAGAACTATAACCGCCCTGCGGGCGGGAAATTAAACAAATTAAATTTAAAATTATCATTAATATGCTTAAAGCATAAATTATAATTTAATAATTTGCTTAATTTCCCGTGCGATAGCACGGTTATACTACCGAGTCGCAATTATGACACGCCCCCCATTTGTGTTGTTAACTAGTGCGTTGGGTTATCCTGTCGTTTTCTCGAATCAGGCATTGTCAAGTTCTTTGATCTTCTGCTCGAGCTCGGCAATCTCGTTCTTGAGACGCTCGATGCGGCGTTCCATCTCCTGAACGAGGGAGTTGCCGCTCTTGGTGTTAGCGGTCAGGAAGCCCATGTTGTTCTCGAAGGTCTTCAACTCGCTCATGCGTTGCTCGTAGGTGCGCACCAGGCGGTCGCGCTCGCTCAGGCCGCGGTCACTGCCCGACGACTGGCGCGGGCCGCGTGAACCGCCGTCACCGCTGGAGCGGGTGCCGCGCATGTTGAGCGTCTCAAATGCCTTGTCAACCAACTCGCGGTACTGGGCATAGATTTTGTCTTTCTCCTTGAAGGGAACGTGGCCGATTTCCTGCCAGCGGTCCATCAGGCTGCGGACGGTCTGGGCCGCATCCTCGGCAGCCTCCTCGATGGTGGCCTTGAGGGTAGCGATGACTTCCTTCTTGGCTTTGAGGTTGTCATGCTCGACGGCATGGACGTTGACGTTCTGTTTCTTCTTCTGGTCAAAGAAGTGGTCACAGGCGGCAATGAAGCGTTTCCACACGGCATCGCTGTGCTTCTTCACAACGGGGCCGATGGTCTTCCACTCCTTCTGCAGCTCGACGAACTTGTCGGTGGCTTCTTTCCAGTCGGTGGAATCCATGAGGGCCTCGGCGCGCTCACACAGGTCAACCTTCTTGGCCAGGTTGGAACTGAGCTCTTCCTTCATCGACTTGTAGAACTCGGCCTTCTTGGCAAAGAACTCGTCACAGGACTTGCGGAAGCGGGCGAACAGGGCGGCGTTGGCCTTGCGGGATGCGTATCCGAGCTTTTTCCAGTCCTCTTGCAGGGCGATGATCTGCTTGGTCACCTCGTCCCACTGGGCATAGGTCTTGAGGTCGTCGGTCGTGATCTGCTCGATTTTCTCGCACAGTTCGGTCTTGGCATCGGCATTCTCTTTCTCCTTGCTCTTGCGGTCCTCAAAGAAGGTTTGGTATTTCTTGTTGATGGCACTGGATGCGGCCTTGAAGCGGGCCCACAACTCCTCGCGCAGTTCCTTGGCCACGGGGCCAATCTCACGCCACTTGTTGTGAAGCTCCTGCAGCTTGCGGAAGGCGGCCACTACATCGGTGTCCTCGTCGAGGGCCTCGGCCTCTTCACATAACTGCTGCTTCAACTCCAAGTTCTTCTTGAAGTCGTAGTCGCGCAACTCCTTATTCATCTTGAGCACGTCATAGAAACGCTCGGTGGCGCGTTGGAATTCCTTCCACACCTCGGTGTCGGATGTGGGCGGCACTTCACCGGTATCCTTGAAGTCCTGCTGCAGCTGCTTGACGCGGTTGAACTGGCGGTTGATGTTGTCGGGATCGTTGGCAATCTCGTTGATGAGCGCGATAATCTGACGTTTCTTCTCGAGGTTGGCCTCGCGGTTGGCCTCTTGAGCGGCATTATACTCGGTGCGACGCTCCTTGAGGACGTCGAGCAACTCCTTGAGGTTGTTCTCGTCGTCGTCCTCCTTGGGGGTGAAGTCGGCCTCCTCGTTACCGTTGGCGAGGAACTCTTCTCTCTCCTTGGCCATCTCTTCGCGGCGCAGGGCAAAGAATGCGGCCTTGATAGCCTGCACTTCGTCCTTTACCTCCTCGATGGGACGGGCTGCAGCCTCACGCATCAGGCTCACCAGCTCGGACTTGCTCTTGCCGGTCAAGTCCAGTTTGGGGGCGGGCTTGGCTTTCTCGGGCTCGGGTTTAGCCTCGGGCTCGGCGGCTGCCTCGGGTGCAGGAGTTTCAGCAACCTCTTGTGCATCGGCGGTCTCCTGGGCTTCGGGTGTTGCCTCGGGAGCCTCGGCGGTTGCGGGTTCCTCTACTTTAACTTCTTCATTCACAACTTCCTGGGCCTCGGTCTGGGGCTCAGTGTTCAGGTTCTGATCGTTCTCGAGATTGTTCATCGATTCAGATTGTTCACGCGGTTCCATCATAATTTTTTGGTTTAGTTCAGGCACACAATTGCGCCTAATGTTCATATTCAAACTCCAAATTTACGCATTTTTTCGCAACCACAAAGCCATTTCATCGTTTTTTTTCAAAAAAAAGGAAAAAAACATAAAAAATCAGGACCTATAGGCCCCTTGGGGCTTATAAGTCCTGTGAAACCGTTGGACGAAGTCCGTGTCAGAGCACGCGGGCCTTGATGATCTTGATATCGACGGTGGGGCGGTCCATACGGCCGGTGGTGGTGTTCTGGATCTTGTCCACCACGTCCATGCCCTTGACCACCTCGCCGAAGACCGTGTACTGGCCGTCAAGATGGGGCGCGCCGCCGATGCTGGTATAGGCGTTCATCTGCTCGTCGGTCATCTTGATGGGATGTTGTGCGGCTTCGGCCTCGGTCTGCTGGATGAGCTCGTTCTGGAGCTCTTGCAGGCCGGCTTGGTCCTGATTCTGCTGCAACTGCTGGATGCGAGCCTGGTTCTCGCCGACAAGGCGACGGAAGATGTCCTGCTTCTGCGTATCGGCCATGCGGGCGGTCATCATGTTCAGCTCATCGCTGCTGAAGATCCTACCGGTCACGATATAGAACTGGCTGCCGCTGCTGCGACGCTCGGGATTCACCTGGTCGCCGGTGCGTGCTGCGGCCAGAGCGCCGCGCTTGTGGAAATACTTGGGATATACAAACTCGGCCTCGATGGTGTAACCCGGGTCGCCGTCACCCAGCGGGGTGTCGGGGCCGGCGGTCTTGGAACTGCCGTCACCGGTCTGAATCATGAAGTCCTTGATCACGCGGTGGAACAGCACGCCGTCATAGTAGCCGTCGTTGACAAGCTTGATGAAGTTGTCACGGTGCTGAGGGGTCTCGTTGTAGAGCTGGACGACGATATTGCCGAGTGAGGTCTGTAATTCAACTTGCGTCATTTTGTTATTGTCCGATTTGTCCTTTGAGGTGGCACTGCCGGTGCTGGCCGAACACGAGATGAGAGCCATCGCTACCATCAGGACGGATAAAAGTAAATTCCTGTTCATTATTATTCTGTTGTTTTGTGAAAATCGTTTGCCTGAACGTTAGGGGCGCAACGGGTCAGATGCCCACGGGGTACAGCCGCTTGAAGATGCGCCTGAAGTTGTCGTCGGTAGCGCTTAACTCGGCGGCATGCTCCTTGTAGTCCGATCCCCACAGCGACGAGGCCAGGTAGGCCAGATAGACGTGGTCGCGGTCCTTGGCGATGGCGGCCTTGACCAGCAGGTCGATGCTCGAGGCATACTTCTCGCGGTCGATGGCGTTGAGGTAGCGGGCGGTGCTCACCACAAACTGGCCTGTGCGATCCTTCTGTATCATGTTCTCCACCAGTGCGGGCATGTCGTTGTCGATGCTGCCCATGTTGTTGGCGATGTACTCGTAGGTTAACAACCCGTTAGTGTCGTTGTCGAGTATTTTCTTAGTATTGGTGTCCATATCTTAAATAATCAGCATTGGGTTATTTACAATCGGCAAAGGTAATGCTTTTTTCTTTTCCGCCGCGTTTTTCGGCCAAAAAAACAACGCCTCCAAAGACTGTAACATCCCGAAAGCCCCTTAATAGCGCATGTTGCCATGGATTACAGGGGCATGAGAGAGCCAAACTGCTATCATTGTGTTACAAAAATGCCGTTTTTTGATTGAATAGTATAACGGATTCATGAAATAACCACTTTTGTTATATAAAAGTTATATAAAAAATGTGTTTTTTGTGCCTTTGTGTTGAAAAATAGGCATAAAATTACTACCTTTGCACCGCAAAAGAGAAAATTAATATTATTTGCAAATATATTCAATTAGAAAAAGTTAAGTAAATGAAAGCGATTTACACTTTTGGTAACGGCCAGGCAGAAGGTCGTGCCGACATGAAGGATCTGTTGGGTGGCAAGGGCGCAAACCTTGCCGAAATGAACTTGATTGGCGTTCCCGTTCCCCCGGGTTTCACCATTACCACCGAGATTTGCACCCTCTACAACCAGAAGGGTCGCGAAGCCGTCGTTGAGATGATCAAGGACGATGTGATGAAGTCAGTACAGCACATCGAGAAACTCACCGGTAACAAGTTCAATGATCCCAGCAACCCCCAGCTGGTATCGGTTCGCTCGGGTGCTCCCGTGTCGATGCCTGGTATGATGGACACCGTTCTCAACCTGGGTATTAACGACGAGGTAGCCGAGACGCTCGCCAAGAAGTCGGGCAACCCCCGCTTCGCATGGGACAGCTACCGCCGCTTCGTGCAGATGTACGGCGACGTGGTGCTGGGCATGAAACCGACCAACAAGACCGATATCGACCCGTTTGAGGCGATCATCGAGGAACAGAAAGAGAAGAAGGGCGTGAAGTTTGACACCGAGCTTGATGTCGATGACCTCAAGGAACTGGTGGTTCGCTTCAAGGCCGCTGTTAAAGAGAATACCGGTAAGGACTTCCCCACCGACGCCTACGATCAGCTCTGGGGTGCCATCTACGCTGTGTTTGACAGCTGGAACAACGACCGCGCCATCCTGTACCGCCGCATGAACCAGATTCCCGAGGAGTATGGTACGGCTGTTAACGTTCAGGCCATGGTCTATGGTAACATGGGCAACAACAGTGCTACTGGCGTTTGCTTCTCTCGCGATGCCGGTACCGGTGAGAACCTGTTCAACGGTGAGTACCTGATCAATGCTCAGGGCGAGGACGTTGTGGCTGGTGTACGCACTCCGCAACAGATCATGACCGAGGGTAGCCGCCGCTGGGCCGCCATGCAGGGCATCAGCGAGGAAGAGCGTGCCGCCAAGTATCCCTCCCTCGAGGAGTCGATGCCCGAGTGCGCCAAGCAGCTCGTTGAAATCCAGCAGAAGCTCGAGGACCACTACCGCGACATGCAGGATATGGAGTTCACCATCCAGGATGGTAAGCTCTGGCTGCTCCAGACCCGTAACGGTAAGCGCACCGGCGCTGCCATGGTGAAGATCGCCATGGACCTGCTGCGTGAGGGCGCTATCGATGAGAAGACCGTCATCAAGCGCATGGAGCCCGGCAAGCTCGACGAGCTGCTGCACCCCGTGTTTGACAAGGCTGCTATGAAGAGCGCCAAGGTTATGGCCAAGGGTCTGCCCGCCAGCCCCGGTGCCGCTACCGGTCAAATCGTGTTCTTTGCCGACGACGCCGAGGAATGGGCTTCGCGCAAGAAGAAAGTCATCATGGTGCGCATCGAGACCTCTCCCGAGGACCTGCGCGGCATGAGCGTGGCTCAGGGTATCCTCACCGCTCGTGGCGGTATGACCTCACACGCTGCCGTTGTTGCCCGTGGTATGGGTAAGTGCTGCGTTTCGGGTGCCGGTACGATTAAGGTGGACTATAAGGCTCGCACCGTCGAGATGGGTGGCAAGACCTATGGCGAGGGTGACTGGATTTCGATCAATGGTAGCACCGGTGAGGTTTACGACGGAGCCGTTGCAACTGTAGATCCCGACCTGGGTGGTGACTATGCTGCTGTTATGGCACTTGCCGAGAAATTCAGCACCATGGACGTTTACACCAATGCTGACTCGCCCCGCGACGCCAAGAAGGCTCGTGAGCTGGGCGCTCACGGTATCGGTCTGTGCCGCACCGAGCACATGTTCTTTGAGGGTGACCGCATCAAGGCCATGCGTGAGATGATCATCGCTCCCGACGAGGCTACTCGCCGTGTCGCTCTGGCCAAGCTGCTCCCGCTGCAGCGTGGTGACTTCGAGGGCATCTTCGAGGCTATGGACGGTTACGAGGTGACCATCCGCCTGCTCGATCCCCCCTTGCACGAGTTCGTACCCCACCAGCTCGAGACCATGCGTGAGCTCGCCGATCAGACGGGTCGCACCCTCGAGGAGGTGAAGCTGATTTGCGACGGTCTGGAAGAGTTCAACCCCATGCTGGGTCACCGTGGCTGCCGTCTGGGCAACACCTATCCCGAGATCACCGAGATGCAGGCACGTGCCATCATCGAGGCTGCCCTCAACGTTAAGGCTAAGGGCGTCGATGTACATCCCAAGATCATGGTGCCCCTCATCGGTGTGAAGAATGAGATTCAAATGCAGGCCAACATCATCAACGATACCGCCAAGAAGGTATTCGCCGAGCGTGGCGAGACCGTAGCCTACAAGGTAGGTACCATGATTGAGATTCCGCGTGCAGCTCTCGTTGCCGACCAGATTGCCGAGGTTGTAGACTTCTTCTCCTTCGGTACCAACGACTTGACCCAGATGACCTTCGGTTACTCGCGTGATGACGCTGGCAAGTTCCTCGCCATCTACAAGAACTTGGGCATCCTCAAGGAGGATCCGTTCCAGGTACTCGACCAGGAAGGCGTTGGTCAGCTCGTTGAGATGGCTACCCGCAAGGGCCGCGCCGCTAACCCCGACCTGAACGTCGGTATCTGCGGTGAGCACGGTGGTGAGCCCAAGAGCGTGAAGTTCTGCAACAAGCTCAAACTGAACTACGTTTCCTGCTCGCCCTACCGCGTGCCCATCGCACGCCTCGCCGCCGCACAGGCTGCCGTTGAGGCCGAGTAAGTTGATTCCTAACATCATTAGATAAGGGACTTGTCCATTCGGGCAGGTCCCTTTTTTGTGTCCACTTGAGGACAACCGACGATTTATAGGCAAAAACGTCGCATAATATGCGATAATTTGCGTTTTTGTTTGGCTATTCAGAATCATATTGGTATCTTTGCCGCAGAAATTGCGACGTTATTCGAGGCGTTATGTCGCACAAAGTACGAATGCATTATGTATATACACGAAAGAGATAATTGGACGGACTTCCGTTGGGACACGTCCCAAGTGTCACTCCTTCAGGAGAAAGTATTCCGTAAGCAAGGCTTGCTTTACGGTAGGTTGAGTTCGCTTGGCTTTGATAGCAAACTTCGTGCTATGGCCGAGAACCTGACATACGATGTAGTATATACTTCGGAGATAGAGGGCATACGGCTGAATGTTGATGAGGTGCGTTCTTCTATTGCCAAAAAACTTGGTATTGAGAATGTGAAATATACTGCGCCTTCTCACTATGTTGACTCCGTTGTGGGTGTAATGCTCGAAGCAGTTCAACATTATGACTTGTCTCTCAGTAAAGAAAAGTTGTGCGCTTGGCAAGCCGCTTTCTTTCCGTCAGGCTACAGCGAAGGCGGTAAGATAGAGATTGGCAAATACCGCACAAACGAGGAGCATATTGTCAGTGGAATGTTCGGACGTGAGAAGATTCACTATATTGCTCCATCTCCAGATCGCGTAGAAGTGGAAATGCAAAAGTTCCTCACTTGGTTTGATGGCGAGGAACCAGTGAGCAGCGTCATTCGTTCTGCCATTGCACATTTCTGGTTTGTTAGCATTCATCCATTCGAGGATGGCAATGGACGCTTAGCTCGCATCCTTTCCGATATGTTGTTGGCACGTGGAGAGAAAAGCGAGTTTCGTTTCTACAATATTTCATCACAGATAAATAAGGACAAGAATCACTACTATGACATTCTGGAGCGGATGCAGCATGGCGATGGCGATATAACAGAGTGGTTGGTGTGGTACATGCAGAAGTTAGTGGATGCACTCGACGAAGCAGATACCATCGTCACCACAATCTTGAATAAGAGCTTCTTTTGGCAGAAGGCATCGTCTGTGCCTATGACAGAGCGTCAGACTCAGATGCTTAACCTCTTCCTTGATGGCTATGAGGCAAAGATAACGTCAAAGACATGGGCGACATTGGCGAAATGCTCGAAAGACACCGCCATACGTGATATTCAAGATCTAGTAGATAAGAACATACTGAAAGAGGACATCCCTGGTGCCAAGCGCCCTAGTTACTCCATCGTCTATGATGCGGAGGACTTGACGCAATTCTTTACAGAGGTAAGCATCACAGAGGAGAATGGCATTCCATATCTTAAAGCCTTATATAAAGGTAAGAAAACTATCTGCGAAAGAATATTGAAACTTGATGCTGACCGATACCAAAAAGGCGATTTGCCATTGTCCAACCTCCTCAGTAAATACTGCTCGTATATCGTTGCAGGCAATAGCAAAATAAACAGATAAATCGGGATTTATAGAGGAGCTAAAATGGTTAACTACGGATTGAAGGATAAAGTTGCCCTGATTACTGGTGCTAATAATCCACAGGGCATTGGAGCAACTACGGCA
>CACYSG010000018.1 GCA_902776955.1 uncultured Bacteroidales bacterium
CCAGAACAAGATCAGCGGCACGGGCATGACCACCCTGGTCAACAGCCTGCCCACGCGCTCGGCATCTGATAAGGGCGAATTGAATGTAATCTTCAATACGGACGAGAACAACTCGATGACTGCAGCCCAGATTACGACTGCCCGCAACAAGTACTGGCTGCCCAAGAAGTACAACGGCAGCGCCTGGGTAGATATGACTGCATCGCTGCGCGGCGACGTGAACGGTGACGGCGTCGTCAACATCAGCGACGTGACCACGCTGATTGGCTACCTGTTGACTGGCAATTCTACGGGCATCAACCTGACAGGTGCCGATACTAACCAGGACGGCAACACCAACATCAGCGATGTCACCGCCCTTATTGGCTACCAGCTTAGCGGTACCTGGAATTAAGCTACCAAACAAAGTCAAGCCATATCCCTCATGCCCTCGTGAACTGCACCCCAAAAGTTAGACACAAAACTTTTGGGGCGCAGTTCAGAACGCGGAAGCCTCAATAAAAAGTTGTTTGAGTTGTTTTTTAAAAACTAAGGACTAGAAACTAAAAACCATCTCTATTATTTGTTTTTTATTGAATTTTTGCTATATTTGCAGCAGTTATTAACTTTTAACCCATTATAACTATGAAAAAGAAATTACTACTACTTCGGCTGGTCGTCCTGGTGGTGGCCGTGATGTGTACTCTCGGTGCCAGCGCTGCCGAGGCCTATGCCTGCTACACGCCATCGAACACGACGCTGACCTTCTATTACGACAACCAGCGCGCTTCCCGAGAGGGCACGACCTGCGACCTGAACACGGGCAACAACGAGCCTGAATGGTGCACCAACAGCATCCATGCGTATGTCACCCAAGTGGTGTTCGACCCGTCGTTTGCCGAAGCCCGCCCCACAACGACCTGTTATTGGTTTAGCTCAATGGAAAGGCTCCAGAACATTACTGGCATGGAATACCTCAACACGTCCGAGGTGACGAATATGGCTTACATGTTCAGTAGCTGTCGCAAGTTGACGACCCTTGACTTGAGCCATTTCAACACGTCCAATGTCACAAGCATGGAAGCCATGTTCTCCAGTTGTCATGACCTGACGAATCTTGATCTGACCAGCTTTAACACCGACAACGTGACAACCATGTATTGCATGTTCAATTACAGCGATGGCTTGACAAGTGTTGACCTGAGCAGTTTCACCAACGCCAGGGTGGAAAATATGGATAATATGTTCGAATGTTGCTCCGCACTGACGACCATCTATGCAAGTAGCGGCTGGAGCACGGCGGCAGTCACAACATCTTGGGCAATGTTCATCGATTGCAACAGCCTGGTGGGCGGCAAGGGCACGGCCTACGATGCCAATCACATTGATGCTGCCTATGCCCACATCGACGGCGGCCCCAGCAACCCGGGCTACTTCACCGATATTAATGTTCCCTCCGAGGCCTATGCCTGCTACACGCCATCGAACACGACGCTGACCTTCTATTACGACAACCAGCGCAGCATCCGCCCAGGCACGACCTATGACCTGAACGATAGCAGCAGTGATCCAGGCTGGCGCACCGATGGCACCAATGCCAACGTGACCAAGGTCGTCTTCAACTCCTCGTTTGCCAACGCCCGACCAACGAGTACCTACTTTTGGTTTTACGAAATGGAAAGACTCACATCCATTACTAGCATCAATTACCTGAACACCAGCGAGGTGACAACCATGCGTGGCATGTTCACTTACTGCAAAGAGTTGACGAGCCTTGACCTGAGAAGTTTCAACACCTCCAACGTGACCGACATGATGGCCATGTTCTGGGACTGCTTTAATCTGACAAACCTTGACCTGAGCAGTTTCAATACCGCCAACGTGACCGGCATGAACTTCATGTTCTCTGGCTGCAAAGCTTTGGAGAGCCTTGACCTAAGCAGCTTTAACACGTCCAATGTGACTGACATGAGATACATGTTCGGCAGCTGCAACAGTTTGACAAACCTTGACCTGAGCAACTTCAACACCGCTAATGTGACCAACATGAGATACATGTTCTATGACTGCTCTGCCTTGACGACCCTTGATTTGAGCAGTTTCAACACTGCCAACGTGACCGACATGGAAGACATGTTCAACAGCTGCTCTGCCATGACGAGCTTTGACCTGAGCAGTTTCAATACTGCCAATGTGACCAACATGAGATACATGTTCAGAAACTGCTCTGCCTTGACGAGCCTTGACCTGAGCCGTTTCAATACGGCCAACGTGACCAGCATGAGCTTCATGTTCGAAGGCGCTAGAGCAATGTCCACCATTTCTGTGAGCAATGAATGGAGCACAGCTGCCGTGACCTATTCCTTATATATGTTCAATAATTGCACTAGCCTGGTAGGCGGTAAGGGTACGACCTACGACGCCAACCACATAGATGCGACCTACGCCCACATCGACGGCGGCCCAAGTAACCCGGGCTACTTCACCGAGAAGGCTGGCGGCCAGTGTGGTGACGTGAATGGTGACAACAACGTGAATATCAGCGACGTCACCGCCCTAATCGATATTCTGTTGAATGAAAAGCCTGCGCCACAGGCAGCCGACTGCAACCTGGACGGCAGCATCAACATCAGCGACGTGACCGCCCTTATTGACTACCTGTTGTCTGGTATCTGAAATTAAAACTTCATCAAAACCAAGATTTATCCCTCATGCTCTCCAGAGTGTGAGGGATATGCTTTTTTGTCGTGAGGCGTAAGCATTACGCACACTTGAGCGCAAAATTTTGCGTCTCAACACAGGTAATCAAGTCTAGTGGCTGCGGGCGCGTTGTTCCCAGGGGAAGGGGGCTTGGTATTCGGCCTGGATGGTGACGGGCATACCGACGTAGGGCGAAGTGCTTCTTGAGGGTGATGATGTCCTTGTCGAGCAGGCGAGGCCTTGCCTTCAGCGGTTTTCTGCGGGACTGCATGCGATTGACCGTTTTTTGACTCGCATTCTCGGCTGCCCGATGGGGTGTATTGTCAAAAAAATAGACATTTTATCTGAATATTGATATAATATGCGTTTTTTTAAAAGAAAAAATTTGACAATTACCCGATATCAATCTATCTTTGCTCCAACTGAACACCCTCTTTTGATAAACCAGTTAAACAGATATAATTATGAAAAAACATCTATTCATTTCCTTGTTGATGGTGCTCTTCGTGGGCACCACGATGCATGCCTACGACTTTATGGTCGATGGCATTTGTTACAACATCAACGGCACCGAAGCCACAGTAACATATGGCGGCGGATACTCTGATGACATAACCATCCCGGCAACCGTCACCTATAATGACACCACTTACTCCGTCACGAGTATCGGAGACTATGCGTTCTATAAATGCGCTGGTCTGACGAGCGTGGCTATCCCTAACTCAGTCACAAGTATAGGCTCCCAGGCGTTCTATATATGCAGGAACTTGACGAGCGTCACCATCGGCAACTCCGTCACGAGCATCGGAAGCTATGCGTTCTATTGGTGCAGTGCCCTGACCAGCGTTAACATCCCTAATTCCGTCACAATAATAGACACCTCTGCGTTCGATGGCTGCAGTAGCCTGACCAGCGTTGACATTGGCAACTCCGTCACTGAAATCGGCACCCAAGCGTTCTATAACTGCAGCGGTCTGACCAGCGTCACCATTCATGATTTAGATGCATGGTGTAAAATATCCTTTGGTGGCCGTCAAGCAAATCCATTGTGCAATGCTCACCATTTGTTTATTGATGGTGAGGAGATTACAGACCTTGTAATCCCGAACACCGTCACGAGTATCGGTTCCAATGCGTTCTCTGGCTGCAGTGGCCTGACAAGCGTCACCATCCCGAATTCCGTCACGACTATCGGAGGCAGTGCGTTTGAGGACTGTAGCGGTCTGACGAGCGTCACCATCCCCAACTCCGTCACAACAATCGGCTGGGGGGCGTTTTATTACTGCAGCAGTCTGACCAGCGTCACTGTAGAAAACGGAAACCCGAAATACGATTCCCGCAACAACTGCAATGCCATCATTGAAACTGCCACTAATATATTAGTAATTGGTTGCAAGGCGACGGTTATCCCCAACTCCGTCACGAGCATTGGCCCAGGTGCGTTCATGGGCTGCAGCGGGCTGATCAGCATCGACATCCCCAACTCTGTCACGAGCATCGGGGCAACTGCGTTCGAGGACTGCACTGCGCTGACTAGCATCACCATCCCCAACTCCGTCACGTCCATCACCGGCAGTATGTTACGTGGCTGCAGCAGCCTGACCAGCGTTGAAATCCCGGACTCCGTCACGACCATCTACAACTATGCGTTCGAAGGTTGCAGCGCTCTGACCAGCATCGACATCCCGAACACCGTCACGAGCTTAGGCTACTCTGTGTTCGCTGGCTGCAGCGGTCTGACCAGCGTCACCATTCATGATTTAGATGCATGGTGCAGAATATCCTTTGCTGACAGTAAAGCAAATCCATTGTACAATGCTCACCATTTGTTTATTGATGGCGAGGAGATTATAGACCTTGTGATCCCGAACTCCGTCACGAGCATCAAAAGATATGCGTTCTATGGCTGCAGCAGCCTGACTCGCGTTGAAATCCCGAACACCGTCTCTTCCATCGGCAACTCTGCGTTCGAAGGCTGTAGCAGCCTGACCAGCGTCACCATTGGCAACTCCGTTACGAGTATCGGCTCCCAAGCGTTCTCTGGCTGCAGCAGCCTGAATGATGTCTTTAGTATGGTCGATGATCCAACAACCATTACCATGGGTTCCAATGTATTCTATCGTAGTCCTGGAAATTATGCGGCACGAACGCTGCATGTGCCTGTAGGCACCGTGTCGGCCTATCAAGCAGATACAAATTGGAGCAAATACTTCGGCTTAATCGTTGAGATGGAACACGATGTTACCATATCTGGCGATGTGAATGGTGACGGACAGGTGAACATCACTGATGTGACGATGTTGATTGACTATGTGCTGACTGGCAATTCCGGCGGAATCAGCCTGGATGCTGCCGACTGCAGCCAGGATGGCAACGTGAACATCACCGACGTGACCGTCCTGATCGGCTTCGTCCTCAACGGCACTTGGCCAGATTAATTCCCTAGCAAAACAAAGATAAATCCCTCATGCTCATCATTGGGCGTGAGGGATGTATCTATTCATGGAGGGAATAATAGCCGTCCAGCCCCATTGTTTGTGATGCGGACGGCAGCTGCGGCAATTATAACTTAACGTGAGTTCGACGAAAATAAAGTGCTGATGCTCAATGTTCTGTAGAGACGCAAAATTTTGCGTCTCTACAGGTCCCAGATGGCTAACTCATTGACATCTAAAGTATACTTTCGTCTAACTCACGTTATTTAAGCTTTTTAAGCGTAGCTGTGCATGCCGCCGAGGATGAAGTTGACACCGAAGTAGGTAATCAACACACTTAGGAAGGCCCTAACTTTTGCGGCGATGGAAGTTCGTCGAAGAAACTTTCATCGCCGCAATGTTAGGGCTTTACTTTCTCGGCCGCTAGGCTAATCAAAGTTTTAGGCGCGAATATGACACATCCTCACTTGTTTAATGGCTGCCAGTCTGTTGGACGTGATATGTAAAAGTATTATGATCTGTGTTGATTGCTAGGAATATACACTGTTTTTCTCTTATTGTGGGCTCAATTCATTAACAGTGATGGACATGTCGTCCATATTGAATGTCATGATGACAGGCGGATCAAATGCGGTGGATAAAACACAAACTGATTTCATGTCAAAGGCGTCACGCGCATAGAGCAATGCATTACAGATATCAGTGGGCGTGAAATACGGATTGTCTGCTGTGTGTGAGTGTATCACTGCCTCGGCCTGCGTATCTTCGCCTGTCTGACTAATGTCAATAGGTATGTAAGAATGATGGAAACGATGGAATTCTGTCAAGTTGTTATCGATGTCAATATCCACATAACAATCGTTTCCGAATGGTATTACTCCATCGAGGGTCGTCCTCTGCAGCAGATACACTCTGATTTTATTTGGGAAACAAATCAGGTCAATGCATGTCAATCCATCTTGAATGGTGTAGATGCTGTCTCCATAGGTCTCTAGGATGTGGTTTAATATGCTGGATCTAATGTGAGCTGCATTGCGTTCATCTTCGGCCATTGGTCGTACTGTCTCATCCCATGACAGGCTGAAATCATTTAGTTCAAGGGTGCAACTGAACACCACACTATCTTGAGAGTAATAAAAAAGGGTGAGATTGCCGTTGTCATCCAGTTGCGTGGCCGAACCATCGACACTCGACAAATCTACAGTAGCATGCTCAGCAAACAGATCAGATGTCATCCATGATAATTTCTGGTAGAGGTAAAGCCACTGGCCTTCTTGCAAGATGCTGTCATTGATGGCTGCCAGTTCGTCCTGGCTGGGCAACTTGCTGCCTGCTGTCCGATCGGGTTGAGCCACACAAAGCATAGGCAACAGCAAAATGAGTAATAATAAATGCTTCATAATGTATCGTTGTGCATTTAGATGTCTTTGTTTTCGGTTGATTCTTCGTCGCGGACGTAGATGTTCCAGTGGCGGGTAATCCACTCGATATGCTGGGTCTCGATCCTCTGTTGGATTCCCAGGTCAACCTTTTCCTCGGAATAGTATTCTTTGGGCCATCCGTTCAAGAAAAAGCTGTAATATTCTTTGCTCATGATTTCTGCACCATTGGGCTTCGCAATTTTCAGTGAATCAACAATCTGGTCGCGATACGTTGCCAGGCTGTCGTTGACCATGTCGCCAGCTATCATTGATAACACACCGAAGCCAATATCCATCACGTCCTCGATAGGAATAGTCGTGGTTGATTGCGATAAGATGGCATAATCGCCGTCGAAGTCCTCTTCCTTGTCCTCGATGTCAGTGTAGTCTGCACTGAATAATGTGTGCTCGGGATAACCTTGTTCCTCAGTATCTTCTTCCTTGTCACCGATGTCAAACATGGAGCCGTGCAGACCGAAGAGAGTCTCCAATTCCTCGTATGCTTCGCGGATGCCCTCTTCGGTTGAGAAATTGAGCAACATGACGTTTTCCATCGACTTTCGAGGCATGATGCTGTCCAGGGCTGGAAGAGTGCCGTACAGCTTATCACATGTGACCTTTACACCCTTCTTGAGTTGGTCGCGTATCTCGCGCCAGTTGGTGATGCTTTTGAACTGTCCGAACTCATCGGTTGTGAACTCACACACGATCGACTGCATCAACTGGCTCGTGGCATTGGCTATCAGGCTGGTGACCGTGTCGGCATCATGGAGGGTAAAGCTCAGCGGAATGTACTTCATCTTGTAACCGTTGCTGGTCGAGTCGGTAACGACAATCATGAACTCCTCCTCGTAGGACTGGCTGACTGTCGTGTCGTTCCCTTCAATCTTGTACTTGATGTGCTCCTGCCTGTAGGTCATCGTGTCGTTCTTGCAGAAGAAACCCACCACAGCAATCGCATCATCGGCCTCCTCCTGTTCCAGGACCAGGTTCTGTGACCAAGCAGTCATGGCCACACCGATAAGGCACGCTAATAGGCAAATCGTTCTCACTCTCTTAGTCATTTTCATGTTATCAATAGTTTTTGGCTTGTGATTTGTCGCAAAGATAATGGCAATTACCGAAACCGGCAAATAATTGCAAGCCAATTTGAGTGCTGAGGATTGGGCATGAATCAAACATTAAAACGGTGGGATGGGCGAATGGTTAGAAAAATAGGGCAGAGTGGGGGATAAATCACGGGTTTGTTGTACCTTTGGGGAGAATAAATCAACTTGACAGGATGACGATGAAAAGATTATTGATTTTTGCGTTATTGATGGCGATGATGATGCCGTTGCAGGCGGGCAAACATAAAGATGACGGCCCGGTGGTGGCCGCCTATGTGACCGGATGGAACGAGGACATGCCCATACCGGACTGTTCGGTACTGACTCACATCAACTATGCCTTTGGCAAAGTGAACAAGACCTTTGACGGCGTGACCGTCCAGCGGCCTGAACGTTTGCGCCAGCTCGCGGAACTCAAGAGGGATCATGAGATTTATGTCGTGTTGAGCATCGGGGGATGGACCGCCGGCGGCTTCAGCGAGATGGCGTCGACCCAGAGGCGGCGCAAGCTCTTTGCCAAGGACTGCAAACGCATTGTCAAGGAATATGGCCTTGACGGCATCGACATTGATTGGGAATATCCCAGCAGTAGCGAGGCCGGCATCGTTTCCTCACCCGCCGACATCGACAACTTCACACAGCTGATGCGCGAACTGCGCAAGGCCTTGGGCAAGGAATACCTGCTGTCCTGCGCGACGGTTGCCGACGCTAAATTCGTGGATTTCAGGGCGATTGAGCCCTATGTCGACCTGGTGAACATCATGATGTATGACGTGGGCAACCCGCCCTATCACCACGCCGCGCTCTACCGTAGCGACAAGTCGGGCCGCGTCACCGCACAAGAAGCCCTCCAGGCCCACCTCGACGCCGGCATGCCCGTCAACAAACTCGTGTTGGGCGTGCCTTTCTATGGCCGCTCGGTCAAGGGATTTGGCGACACAGCCTACGGAGCCCTCATCAAGCGCACCGACGTCACTCGCATGTGGGATGACGTCGCCAAGGCCCCCTATCTGGTCAAGGACGGGGAATTTGTCTGCACCTACGAGGAAGCCGAGTCACTGGCATGGAAGTGCCGCTTCGTCAAGGAAACAGGCATGCGCGGCATGATGTATTGGGAATACCGCTGCGACGATGAGGCCGGCACCCTACGCAACACCGTCTGGACCGGCATCACCTCCCACTAATCTTTTTTCAGGCACATTCTTTGTGCCGATATAGATAAAGGTATCTTGAGCTATTGCGTTTCTCGGGAATAAATAGTATCTTCGCCCAATAAATGATGATGAACATGGAACAGATCAAGCGATTTCTGATATTGTTGGCGGTCATGGCGCTCTGCCTGCCGCATGGAGAAGCCTGCACGAGCATCCTCGTGGGCAAGAAGGCGAGTGCCGACGGCTCGGTGCTGTGCACCTACAACATCGACTCGTGGGGCGCCTGCCACAAGATGTACCGCTACGAGGCGGGGAACCATCCCTCTGGCACGATGCGCAAGATTTATGACCGCGACTCGCGTGTGTACCACGGGGAGATACCCGAGGCACCCGAGACCTATCTGGTCACTGGCAACATCAACGAGTGGCAGGTGGCTATCGGCGAATCGACGTTCGAGGGACGTGAGGAACTGATTGATGACACGGGTATCATCGACTACGGATCACTCATGGACCTGGGACTGCAACGCGCCCGCACGGCGCGCGAGGCCATCGCTGTGATGACGGGCCTTGCCGAGCAGTATGGCTTCTGCAGCTCGGGCGAGTCGTTCACGGTGTGCGATCCCGATGAGGCGTGGGTCCTCGAGATGTCGGGTTGTGGACCGGGCAGCAAGAGCGTCGTGTGGATTGCCGTGCGTGTCCCCGACAATGCGGTGATGGCACATGCCAACCAGAGCCGCATCCGCCGGGTGGACCTGAAAGACAAAGCCCATGTGATGATTTCGCCCAACTGCATCAAGTTTGCTCGTGAGCGAGGCTATTTCAAAGGTAAAGACAGCGAGTTCAGCTTCTGTGACGCCTACAATCCGCCCACTTTCGGCGGTCGGCGTCTTGGCGACTCCCGCGTCTGGGCCATCTACCGTCATCTGGCAACGGGCATGGACCGCTACCTGCCCTACGTCGAGGGCAAGCTGCCCATGAGCGAGGTGGAGCCGTTGCCCATGTGGATCATCCCCGACAAGCCTGTTGCTGTGCGTGACGTTATCGCGTGTCTGCAGGACCGTTTCGAGGGAACGCCCTTTGCCATGGACGACGACCCGGGTGCGGGAATCTACGACAGTCCTTTCCGTCCGCAGCCGTCGCGCTATGACGATGATGGCACGACCCTGTTCCACGAGCGCTCGGTGGCAACGACGCACACCGCCTTCACCTGGGTGTGCCAGTTGCGAGGTTTCATGCCGCGCGAGGTGGGCGGCATCATCTGGTGGGGCAACGACGACAGCGGCATGGTGGCCTATACGCCGGTCTATTGCTGTGCCAACCGTGTGCCGCACTGCTACAACGACCCCAAGGCCGATGCCTATACCTTCAGCGACGAGAGCGCCTACTGGGTGTGCAACTGGGTCAGCAATATGGTCTATCCCCGCTGGAGCCTGCTCTATCCCGAACTGCAGCAGGTGCGAGACTCGCTACAGGCCAGCTATTTCGCCCGTCAACCCGAGGTCGAGGCACGGGCCCTTGAATTGATGAAGGGCAACCGTAGCGCAGCGCTCGATCTGTTGACCGACTACGGCTGCGAGTTGGGCGACCAGATGGTGAAGCGCTGGCGGCAGATGGCCTATCACATGATTGTGAAGTATAATGACGGCGTCATCCGGCAGGAGGAGAACGGACAGTACCTGCGCAACTCCAGCGGTTTCCGCCCACGCCTCACCCGTCCCGGCATGAGCGACAAGGTGCGCCGGCGCATCCATGAGTCCACCGGCACCCGCTTCGAGGTTCCACCGACCGACAGCCTGGACACCTCCTATATGTAATACACAATACCATCGTCGAGATGAATAACACGTTAACAGAGGAATTAAAATGGAAGACGAGAACAAGTTAAAGGAAAAATTGGGTTTGAGGCCCGATGAGGACTATCTGTGCTTTTCCCGTATGGGAGGAGCCGGCGTCATCATGTGTAAAGATTGTGGCCATGAAGAGGAAATTGTCAGCTTCACCCATGGCATGATGTCATGCGATATCGGCAGGCAGTGCCCTCATTGCCATGCCTTTGTTGTAGAGCACAATGAGGGAAAGTCGTTTCACCAATTTGGCGAAGCGGCCAGCGATTTCATCTGCCCGGAATGTGGCGCTGTCATCAGGAAAAAGGAAGAAGACTTCCTGAAAGGCAACGACGACCCGCTTTTCTGTCCCAAATGTCACAGTCCCCGCTTGCAATACTTGATGAGTTTCATCACGTGAAAAACAGAGCGGTGACAAGAGAAAAAGTCATCAAAGGGAACCCTCCCTTCGATGACTTTTTTATTGATAACTAATATTGTCCGGTAAACATCGTTCAAGAAATGAATCATGCAGGGAGATTTGTTTATGCGAGCGAAACACCCTGAGGGTGTCATCTGAGTCCCAAAGCAAGCCCCAATACTGGTTAATATCTATCGTCAACTATCAATCAATGAATCAGAACAATCTTATAGACTTTTCCCTGAAATGTTCCCATTGTTGTGACTATGTTCTACATAATCTATCAGTTTTGAGTCTTATAGGCGTAGGGATCTACGAGTTGCTCATGGTGCTGTTGTCTTCTGCATCTTGCGAATCGTTGATAGCATCAGGGACAGTGTCATTGAATCCACCTATATAAATGGAATCAGTTTCATTTGCTTCAATTACACATGTGCTATCTTCATTTTCAACCTCAAGATATCCTTGAATTTGTGGTCCTATACACGATGTCAGGGAAAGAGATGCTAGCCCCATGCTTATGCCGACAACGGCGACCTTTCTCATTGAAGGGCTTTTTCTAGAGATTTCTTGCTCTAGATAGCGCAGTTCACTGTCACAAGCAGGACAAGTTCCAGCGCAATCACCCTCATGGTGGCATTCTCTGGGTGAATACTTAATGCCGTATGTCCGTGCAATTTCAAGCCTGATTTGCTTGAGCTGTTTGCAGATTTCTTTGCCTTTTTTCATTTTATGTGTAGTTTAGTTGGTTAATAATTTAGAGTCATACAGGTCGCTGGGGGCGATGACGAGTTGGTCTTTGCTGATGCCGCGTTTGGACAGTTGCTTTTCCATGCCGTGCAGGTTATAGTCACTCACGGGGCGAGGCTCGCAAAGTTCCCTAACACTAGTAGCAGTAGAGATGTAAATACAATGATTCTTTTCATGATGATTATTTGGGGAATGGGAATTAGGATAAATAATTATACCACAATCGATTGATAATCCACTTGCGTGGAATGGTAATCTCAAACCAGAGCCACATCACCAGGGCGATGATAATGGACAGCACGCAGTAAATCCACAGGTTGACCTCGATGTAGGTCATATTGAGTTGGCTGGCAATGGCTTTCAAATCCACGACGCAGGCCATGAACTGTTCATGAATGGTACTGAGGTGCAGATGTACCAGGTTTGGCTGAGTATAGAGATGGTAGAACTCCTTGCTGATGAGCCAGAAGGCACAGGTCGTGATGCCTGATGCCGTCAGATTGATCGTGTTCCACAACGTGAGTTTCTTGCACCAGTTGTAAAACGCGATGAGTGTGATCACGGCCGGCATCGCCGTGATCAGTGCTGGCCAGAAGTAAATGCAGACATAGACGCTGATCGTCTCGTAGTCAAGTCCCAATACAAGGCCCGTCAGGTAAAGAATGCCGCACAGGGCATAATAGATAAGTTCTTGGAATGTCATTTTCTTGCTTTTTTATTGAGAAATTGAACACCGAGCCTCAGCGCCGAAACAGCAACCACCAGCATGGCAAGCATGAGACCATAGAAAAAGATGCGGATCATGAAATACTCATTCATTGTGGCACTGAGTGCCTTGTTCAGCATCGCATCAATTACATTCAACAGAGTTTCCATTGTTGTTGATGATTTAGTTTGTTGTTGATAAGCATTTCTTGCCCAGGACATCATAGATGCTTGGGTCGAAATAGTAGGTTCTTGAACCTGTGACCAACTCCACAAAGTCATGGTCTTTCACGAAGTTTTTGTAACTATCTTTTGGAGCAACTGCTTTGAGTGCTTTACACCAGTTGATCCCGTGAGACTCGATGTAACCGACAACAGGCTTCGCTTGGCCGATAATCCCGTTTCCAGCTAGCGCCTGGTTGCAGATGCCGGCACACAACTGGGCATACCCCACACAGTTGGCTTTCCCCATATCCATCTCATTGTATCGTGAAAACCGGAGCCGTGAAGCTGTGAGTTTCAAGCTATAGTCAATGATCTGCTCAACGTTCATGCCCCTGGTTTCCTGTTCCACTTGCGTCTTTAGAGACTTTGATAGTTTACAGATTTTCGGCCTGTCACCCGTTTTAATCAGTGTGAATGATGACAACGCTATCGTAAGTGAAAAAATGACCACCACCAGGAGCAATTTGCCGATCATGCGTTTGCTATTTTTCATTGTTGATGTAGCGTTTATTATAATGTTTGTGTAGCATGAGCACAATCTTGATCAACGCATAGATTATCAGCACTTGAACAACACAGGGAATGATGAAAAACACCAGTATAAAGTTGAAAGTGCCAATCAGGATATCTGTATCACTGGAAGCGTGCT
Organism: uncultured Bacteroidales bacterium; assembly: GCA_902776955.1. Taxonomy (GTDB): domain Bacteria; phylum Bacteroidota; class Bacteroidia; order Bacteroidales; family Muribaculaceae; genus Sodaliphilus. Next base: position 13,375 of record CACYSG010000018.1, read on the forward strand.
CAACAAAATAAGCGAACTGCTCAAATTGCAAGAGTTGTGGCATAACGATAAAAGCGTTATTTTGGAATATATCTGGCGCATGAGTCACAAAAGTGGCGCTCTGGCGGGAGGTTAGGCTTGCCGTTGGCATCCACCATGAAGCAGCTGCTGTCGTTGTTGGGGCAGTGGGGAAGTCCCAGATAGCCATGGCCGAACTCGTGCAGGACGACTTTCCAGAACTGTGACTTGTCTTTCACCCTGAAGGTGGAAATCACACAGTTGGATTTATTGAGGTAGGACAGTCCGAGGATGCCCCAATCCTCATATCCATGAACAGATGTCGAGATGTCCTTGTCGGTCAATCCGATGACAACGTCGCCAGGTTGCTTTATCATGCCTTGCTGCTGATCCAGGATTTTGCTGGCACGATAGCGAGTCTTAGCGTTGTTCATCAGGCCCTCGGTCAATGGCCTATTCGGCATAACTTGAACCTCGGTCACGGTAAGCCCTTTCATATGCTCGTTTAGAGCTCGTTCCAGTTGCTTGGAGACATCCAATGCTTTGTTATGCGAAAAGTCATCATAAGGTTGGATGAGTATCCTGCAATGGGGACCAACGCTATCCAGTTTCTCGTGGGATACTATTTTAACATTCTTGATTCGTTTGGCATTGTTGCTGCAACTCCAGGTGGCGCAACCCACCATCAAGGCAAATAATATGATTGTCAGATACTTGTGCATAATTAAATGATTGATTTAGTTTTGTTGTTTTTATTGTTTATGTCAATTCGCTGTAAAAGGTAAACAGCGACAACATCTTTTTTTAGAAAAAGACGATAGGCTGCCTTCGCGACGCTGTGCTCGGTGGAGCAAATCCTTCATGCTGTAGTTTATAATCGATGTTCATTAAAATTGGTGTCATTTCTTTATGTCAAAAAGTGGCAAAAGGTAAACAACCAAGATGTAATCATCTGTGTTCCAGCAAATAAGAATTGCCTGTAGAGCCGATAAATTCAGGCTCTACAGGCAATCCGTATCACGATATAAGAGCGAACTTTACTCCTTGAGTTTCTGGAGCAGGTCGGTGGCCCGTTCTACCAATATTTCATTATGACCTTGTTCTATCAGTTCATTTAGCTCATTGATGGCGCTATCTTTATCATTGGCTTTGAGAAAGGCCAGGGCTTTGTACCAATGGGTGCAGTCATTGAAGTTATCAGTGGTGTTTTTGATTTCTTCATCATCGTCGGCTCCTTTAGGACCATGTTTTGCCGTTGGCCACTCCACCTTATCGATATCATAGACCATAGCCATCATGTCTTTACTGGCTCCCTTCTTGATCTGCTGCCTGATGGATACGAATTCGTCAGGCTCATTGCCAAATGGTTGATTATATTCGTCTGCAAGGGCGGCGAGGGTGGGCTTAGTGGGCTTGGGGGCCATTTCGGTTTCTACAGGAGATTCCTCCACCTTTACTGTTTGTTTGGTTTGCTTTGTCGTCTGGGATGGATAGAATGTGTAGATACCAAGGGCGATGATAGCTGCAGCGGCGATGCCCGATGCCCATCTCATGAATGTCCACATGTGGTTGCTGCCTTTTTTGACTTGTGACGCTCGGGTGAACTCTTTCCGGCTCATCTGCTTGATGGCGTCGAGCTGGGCCTGACCTTCTCGCTGCATGCCCACTTGGGCAATCCCTTTAACCAGGATAGCCGTAGCTACCAGTCGTTCTCGCAACTCTTGATCATTGTCAACGTCCTGTTCAAAGGCCGCACGTTCATTGTCATCCATCTGGTTGCGAAGGTAACGGTCAATCCGCTCGTCATATTCGATATATCTTTCTTCTCGTGTCATGATCTCATATTTTTGAGGAATTCCTCCATTGCGGTTTTCACTTTGGTCATACAACGGCTCTTCTGTGTAGTAGCCACACGGGCGTTATTGTAATTCATCACATCGGCGATTTCTCTCATGCTGTCGCCTTCCCAATAATAATTCCACAGTATGGTTTTGCAAGGCTCCTGCATGTTGACCACGATATCATAAATTGCCTTTTGCAACTCGTCTCGTTCCTCGTCAATATCAATGTGATGCCATCGGTCAAGGGCCTTTTGGGCGGTCGCGATGTCTACGGGGTCAATGACATCATCAGCGCTTTGTCCTGACTGATTCTGCACAAAGGCGAACTTTGCTTTGTCTCTTTGTGCCTCAAGCCCTATATTTTTTAGTACACCTATCACATAGGTCTTCAGGCTGCTGGTTAATCTGGTCAACGTCCCGTTCTGGACTTTCTCAAACGTGACGAGCATGGCCTCCTGAGTCAAATCCTCGGGAGACAACCTTGAAGAGCCATAACGCTTGCGAGCCTCTTGCAGTACTGCTGTGCTCACTTCCTCAAGGAATCTGCTATCGATTGAAAATGGAACTTCTGCCATCGCTATCATGTTTTGTCTGTAGCAAAAGTAGTATTTTTTCTTATTATAATCTATCTGTTGAATAAATAATTACGAATAAAGAACTATCACAAAGCACATTATCGTGAGACGCCTTTGTCTTTAGCAATGCCCCTGTGACTATTTATGTCAAAACACCACGAGAGGTAAACAGACTTTTTGAAAAAAAATCATCATGCATCCTGTAAAAACCGCCTTGCTGTAGACCCCGTCATCCCCATAATCCCCGTAACCTCCGTAATCTCCGTAATCTCCGTAACCTCCGCAACCTAGAGCAGCTAGTAGAGCCACAGGTAAGCCCACCATGCTACTATGTTATCAAATGATTGTCCATCAACACACTACAATGTAAAATCCATTTACCTGACATTAAAAAAAACGCTTAATCAGTTTTTATCACTGGAGCAAAAAAAATACACGGCCGCGCATCTGCGTGACCGTGTCGTGTCAATCCTTGTGATTGTATGTTATTTCTTGCGATGGGCGATGAGGTACTGGCCAATCTGGACGGCGTTGAGGGCGGCGCCCTTCTTGATTTGGTCACCGCAGAGCCAGAAGGTCAGACCGTTGTCGCTGCTGGTGTCTTCGCGGATGCGTCCCACATAGACCGGATCCTTGCCCGAGCAGTCGATGGGCATGGGGTAGCGGTTGCTGCGCGGGTCGTCCACAACGACCACGCCGGGAGCAAGCTGCAGGGCGGCGCGGGCCTCCTCGGGGGTGATGGGATTCTCGCACTCGATCCATACGGCCTCGCTGTGGGCGCGCATGACGGGCACACGCACGCAGGTGGCGCTCACGCGGATGTCGCTGTGCATGATTTTGCAGGTCTCCTTGACCATCTTCATCTCCTCGCGCGTGTAGTCGTTGTCCTGGAAGATGTCGATGTGGGGAATGACGTTGTAGGCCAACTCATGCTGGAAGTGGCGCACGGTCAACTCCTCCTTGCCGACGGCGATTTCGCTGGTCTGCAGCGCCAGCTCATACATGGCCTCCATGCCCGCACCGCTGGCAGCCTGATAGGTGGCTACCTGCACGTTCTTGATGTGCGAGAGGTTGTCCAGCGGCTTGAGCGCCACGACCATGATGATGGTCGAGCAGTTGGGGTTGGCGATGATGTTGCGCGGAGTTACCAGGGCGTCCTCGCCGTTGACCTCGGGCACCACCAGGGGCACGTCGTCGTCCATGCGGAAGGCACTGCTGTTGTCGATCATGATGCAGCCGTGCTTGGTGATGGTGGGCGCAAACTCGCGGGCGGGTCCGGCGCCCATGGCTACAAAGGCGATGTCGATGTCCTTGAAGTCATCGTTGTGCTGCAGCAGTTTGACGACATAGTCCTTGCCGCGGAAGGTGAAGATGCGTCCGGCACTGCGTTCCGAGCCGAACAACACGAGTTCAGTAACGGGGAAATTCTGTTCATCGAGGACACGCATGAATTCCTGTCCCACAGCGCCGCTGGCGCCAACAATAGCAACCTTCATGTTTCTTGTAATGCGATATAATGGTTAAACTGATGAAATAGTCACGTCTTGTGCTTCTGCAAATCCTGTGCCAACGTCCCGCCGATGGCCTCACGCTTTGATGTGCGTACCCTTATCGGGGTTGCCCAGTTGCGACGGGCAGGTGATGATGACCTCTTTAACGCCATGCTCGATGGCCTGGAAGGCATGGTCCACCTTGTTGTCAAACCAGTCCTTGATAATCTCCATGTCGCGCAGGGTCTTGTACTGCGTGCGGCGCAGGTTGGCAACGGCGCTGTCGGGGTCCTTGGGATTGATGAGCACGCCTTTCTTCTCAAAGCAGTAGATGAGCGTGATGTCGTAGCGCATCGCCAGGGCACGGGCTATCTCGGCAGCCATGGCGTCTGTCTCGTTAAAGAGCAGATTGCCGCGGCCGTCATGGGTGATGGGGGCGAGAATAGGGACGATGCCGGCGTCAAGCAGATGGGCAATGGCGGCGGTGTTCACGTGGCGTACCTGGCCGGTGTCACCGAGTTTGCCGTCGGGCAGTTTGGCACTGGTGACCAGGTTCATGTCGGCTCCGGTAACACCCAGGGCATTGACCTTGTAGCCTTGCAGCAGCGAGACAAACAATCGGCTCACGAGGCCACCATAGACCATAGTGAGCAACTTGAGCGTTCCCGCGTCCACCACGGGACGGTCGTTGATAAGTTTTGTCTTGATGCCCAGCTTGTTGCCTATCTCCTGAGCCATCATGTTGCCGCTGAAGATAAGCATCTTCTTGCCCTTGATGTTGGCAAAGGCCTTGACAAACGTGCGCAGTTCGTCGGCTTTCTCGACAATCTTGCCGCTCACCTTGACGATGGTAAACTTCTCGTTCATTGTTTTTTGGTTTTTAGTCCCTAGTCCCTGTTTGATAATCTGTTAAATTCGTGGAATTGGCTTCTCAAAGTTCAATGCTCGTAGTTTACTCGTGAGTCAAATTCGTAAAAATTGAATGCGGATGCCAATTTGTTAAATTAGTGGAATTCGTAGTTTATGTTAGCTCTCGGCAAACTCCATGAGGTAAGCCTTGATGAAGTCGTCCAGGTCGCCGTCCATCACACCGCCCACGTCGCTGGTCTGGTGATTGGTGCGGTGGTCCTTCACGCGGCGGTCGTCAAAGACGTAGCTGCGTATCTGGCTGCCCCATTCGATTTTCTTCTTGCTGTCCTCGACCTTGCGCTGTTCCTCCTGACGGTGCTGCAACTCCTTGTTGTAGAGGATGGACCGCAGGTTGCGCAGGGCGTTCTCGCGGTTCTTGGGCTGGTCGCGGGTCTCGGTGTTCTCGACCAGGATTTCCTCTTCCTCACCGGTATAGGGGTCCTTATACTGGTAGCGCACGCGCACACCCGATTCCACCTTGTTCACGTTCTGGCCACCGGCGCCACCGCTGCGGAAGGTGTCCCACGAGATTCTTGCCGGGTCGAGGGTGATCTCGATGGTGTCGTCGACGAGCGGCGTCACAAATACCGAGGCAAACGAGGTCATGCGCTTGCCCTGGGCGTTATAGGGCGACACGCGCACCAGGCGGTGCACGCCGTTTTCGCTCTTGAGGTAGCCGTAGGCAAAGTCGCCCTCGATGCTGATGGTAACGCTCTTGATGCCGGCCTCGTCACCGTCGATGAGGTGCTCGATGGCGGTCTTGTAGCCGTGGCGCTCACACCAGCGCAGGTACATGCGCATCAGCATTGATGCCCAGTCCTGGCTCTCGGTGCCACCGGCGCCCGAGTTGATCTTGAGGATGGCGTCCATCTTGTCCTCGTCGTGGCGCAGCATGTTGCGCAGCTCAAGCTTCTCGAGCATCGCCAGCGCCTTGCTGTAAAGGCCGTCAAGCTCGCTTTCCTCGACGAGTCCCTCCTTGACGAAGTCAAATCCCGTGGCCACCTCGTCAACGGCGAGTTCCACTTCCTCGCAGCCGTTGATCCAGTTGCGCAGCGACTTGATTTTCTTCATTTGGGCCTCGGCGGCCTTCTGGTCGCTCCAGAAGTCGGGTACGTGTGTGCGCAGTTCCTCTTCTTCAACCTCGATTTTCTTGCCATCGATGTCCAGATAGCGCTTGAGGTCGTCTTTGCGTTGTTGTAATTCCTTGAGTTGTTCTTGAGTTATCATTATTCTTGGTTTCTAGTCCCTAGTCCCTAGTTTCTAGTTATTGTCTTTTAGTTGTTTACGGGTTCGTTTTTGTCTTTCTTCTTGCGGTAATCGGCGGCATACATCGCGTCAATCAGGGGACGGTAGCGCTTGTTGATGACGGCACGCTTGATCTTCAGGGTGTTGGTCAGCTCGCCGTTCTCCATGGTGAAGGCCTTGGGCAGCAGCACGAAACGCTTGATCTGCTCATAGCTGGCCAAATCCTTCTGGTAGTCGTTGATGCGCTGCTCAATCATCTTGTGGATGTCGCTGTTGTTCACAAGGTCCTCGATGGTGCGGTATTCAATATGCTTTTTCTCGGCATAGGCCTTGAGTTCCTCAAAGTCGGGAACAATCAGCGCCGACACATATTTGCGGCCGTCGCCGATGACGGCAACCTGCTCGATGAACTTGTCCTGGCCCAGCATGGTCTCGAGCACCTGCGGGGCAATGTACTTGCCGTTGCTGGTCTTATACAGGTCCTTGAGGCGCTCGGTGAGGATGATTTCGCCGGTGGGGGCCAGCTCGCCGCAGTCGCCGGTGTGGAACCAGCCGTCGGCGTCGATGGCCTTGGCGGTCTCTTCGGGTTTGTTGTAGTAGCCCTGCATCACGGTGGGACCCTTGACCAGAATCTCGTTTTGGTCACCGATTTTCACCTGGATGCTCGAGATGGGCATCCCGACGGTGCCGATGGTCCAGCCGGGCTCGGTGAAGAAGCTCACCGAGGCGTTGGTCTCGCTCAGTCCGTAACCGATGCAGATGTTGATGCCCACGGCATGCAAGAACTCAGTGATGTTGTCACTGAGCATCGCACCGGCGGTCGGGAACATCTTGTTGTCGATCACGCCGATGGCGCCACGCAACTTCTGGAATACCTTTTTCTCGAAATACTGGTACTGCTTCTCGATCAATGCGGGAGCCTTCTTGCCCATGCGGGCATATTTCAGGTTCCTGACCTTGCCCACGCGGATGGCCTGCTTGACCATCATGCGCACTACGGGTTTGGCATGGCCCAGGTTGTCGTTGATGGCGGTGTAGACCTTTTCCCAGAAACGCGGCACCGAGCACATGTAGTTGGGTTGCACCTCCTTGACAGCACGCTGTATTTCCTTGGGATTGTAGTTGATGGCAACACGGATGCCGGTGCACAGGCAAACCATCGTCCAGCCCAACTCAAACACGTGGCTGAAGGGCAGGAAACTCAGCGAAATATCGGTCTTGTCGTCGATGAAGGTGTCAAAGCGTTCGATATGAGCGTCCATAGCGGCGTTCATGTTGCTGTGGGCCAGCATCACGCCCTTGGGGACGCCAGTGGTGCCCGATGTGTAGATAAGGTACATGATGTCGCTGTCAACACCTGACTGCTTGCGTTTCTCCAACTCGGCAAGCACCTCCTTGCCCAACTTGTCGCCGGTGCTCAGGAACTCCTCCCAGGTGAGGGTGGATTTGTCGCCGGCTTGCCGTTTGACATCAGGATGAAGAGTGACGATGAACTTGAGGGTAGGGCACTCGTCGATGACTTGACGGGCAATGTCATATTGCCCTTGGTCGCCAGCAAACAGAATCGTGGCGCCCGAATCGTTGACGATGTAGGCCACCTCGTCCTTGCTGCTCGTGGCATAGATGGGAACGGGAATGGCACGGTTATAGAATGCTCCGAAGTGAGTGATCAATATCTCAGGGCAATTCTGAGTGAAAAGACACACTCGACCATGCTCCTCCACGCCGTTGACAAGCAAGGCACCGGCAGCTCGGTCAATCAGGTCGCTGAAACCCACCCATGTGATGGAGGACCACACCTGGGTCTTGTAGTCACGGAATCGCAACGCTTCTCGTTCGCCGTACTTGGCTTGTTGCGTGGGTATTAGTTCGACAAATTTATTCATATCGCCTTGATGATTTTGTTACCAATCGGCAAAGATAATAAAAAAACGTGTAAGTACCAAAATCGGATTCTTTTTGTGCTCTTTTGGCAGCTTTGTTCTCGGTGATGTTTGCCGCTGTCGCAGAAATGCATTAATTTTGTCGCTGTTTAATTGGACAACTATAGGAGATGGAACAGGAATTTGCTTCACGGTTGTTGGAGTCGGCAGTCAGCGAGTTCTCCAAGCTGCCCGGCATCGGCCGCAAGACGGCGCTGCGACTGGTGCTCTACCTGCTCAAGCAGGAGGAGCGCGAGGCGGTATCGTTTGGTGAGGCCATCATCAAGCTGCGGCGCGAGATTCGCTACTGCAAGGTGTGCCACAACATCAGCGAGACCGAGGTATGCCCCATCTGTAGCAACCCGTCGCGCGACGCGTCGACCATCTGTGTCGTCGAGAACGTCAAGGATGTCATGAGCATCGAGAATACCCATCAACACAAGGGACTCTACCATGTGCTGGGTGGCCTCATCTCGCCCATGGACGGCATCGGACCCACCGACATCGAGGTGGACAGCCTCGAGCAGCGGGTCAAGGCGGGCGGCATCAAGGAGGTCATCCTGGCCCTGAGCGCAACGATGGAAGGCGACACGACCAACTTCTACATCTTCCGTCGCCTCGCTCCTTACCCCGACGTCAAGATCACCATCCTCGCCCGTGGCGTCAGCGTGGGCAACGAGATCGAATATACCGACGAGTTAACCCTGGGCCGCTCGATTTTAAACCGCACCCTCTTCAGCGACACCTTCCACAAGGAATAAAAACAGCCATGCCTCCCATTACTCCAGTCCCTCCCGTGTTTCCAGTGTCTCCCGTGATTCCAGTTTCCCCCAGTCAACCCAGCCATGGCCGATAACGATTTCGCATACCGTCAAGAGGACGCCGAGAAGCGTCGGCGCCGCCGTGAGGCCGAGCGGCAGCGACGGCTACGTCGTGCCCGTGAGGAATATATCAAGAAAAAGAAGGATTAGCCCCGCACTTTTCTCCCCGTGAGGATGACCAGCAGCGACGCCCCCAGGCCGTAATAGACCGCACCGCCCGGCAGGGAAGAGAAGTTGGCCAGCAGCATGGCGGCAACGCCCACAGGCATCGACAGCAGCACCCGGTCGGCCCTGAAGCGTCCGGGCATCCACAGGGCAAAGCACAACGGCAACAGGATGGCCACCGCCCGCAATCCCAGCGACAGGAACCCCAAGTCGTTGATGAAGGTGCTATGGAACACGAGTGTCGCTATCACGGCAGCAGCAAGAATACCGACAATGGACAACCGCGTCTGGGCCAACTGGGACAGGCGGCTGGCCGTGCGACGTCCCAGGTTGCTGAACACGTCGCGCACGAGAATCGTGGCGGCACCCAGCGACAAACCGCTGCCGCAGCCCAGGATATTGATGAGCAGCGTTCCCAGCATCAAGCCTCCCAACCAGGCGGGCAGGTGATGGATGATAAAGGCGGGGAAGGCTTGCGCCGAATTCTCAATGACCCTGATGCCCTGGGGCAACGTCTCGCCGGCCGATTGCAGCGCGGCCAGCTCATCGGCGGTGACATAATGGCCGCGCATGTAGATGCCGACCAGCGTACACGCAGCACCGATGATGGGCATGAACAGGGAGCACAGCAGGGCACCGCGACGGGCCTTGGTCGTGCTTGCCGCCGACCATATGCACTGCGCGTAGCTCTGGGTGCACACCACGCCCAGCATCAGCGAGAGACAACCGCCCAAATCCTTGAACACGCCGCGGGCAAACGGATGGGCATAGCGGTGATGGATGCTCTCGATATCGGTCAGGCCGTTAAGGTCGGTCAGGGTGGGGGAGTGATAAACCGACGCCACACCGTCGCGCAGGCCCGTCAATCCGCCGGCAACGTGCCACACCACGATTCCGGCAACCAGCGAGCATAGGTATAGCAGCACTAGCTTGACGATGCCGCCCACACCCGCGCTGCGGATACCTCCATGGAGCACCATGAGCATGATGAGCACCGCACCGATGATCGAGGCCCACAACGTGGGTATGCCGAACAGGCTGCCAATCATCGCCGAGGACGACAACACCTGGGACATGATGCTGATGAAGATGCCGATGAGAAACAGTATCGAGCCCACGGTCTCGGCCTTGCGGCCATACTCGTGACTGACGACCTCGAGCAACGTTGTGCAGCCGCTGCGACGCAAGGGACCCGCATACAGCAGACCCAGCACCAGCGAACCCAACCCGGCGCCGATGGTGAACCACCAGGCCGACACGCCGTAGCAGAACGCCAGTTGGGCCGTGCCGATGGTGGATTGACCACCAGCCAGCGTGCCCAGCAACGCGCCGCACACCATCCAGCTGCCGCTCTTGCCGCCGGTGGTGAAACTGTGCGCGTCCTTCACGCGACGTCCGGCCAACCAACTCAGTGTCAGCAACAATGCGACGGTCAGGACGACCCCGATGAGATGTACAATCGATACCACTTTATTTCACTACGGTTTTTCGGGGTGCAAAAATAGTAAAAATTGGGCCATTTGCAGAATTGTTAATAACTATTGTGGTCATTTTCTTTGGTTTTTGACCAAAATGGGTGTAATTTTGTAAGTTGATTTATTATGCGGCAATTTTTATAATTAATTGTGGAATACATTAACCAATTTTATTATAGACATGAGAATAACTACTCTTTTTTCGTTGATTCTGTTATCAACAGTAATGGCGTTGGCCGGACCGCGCCATTATTCCAGTAACATCGAGGGCGACGTGAACGCCGACGGTGATGTGAACATCGCCGACATCAACGTGCTCATCGATGCCATCCTGTCTTCCAGCAGTGACTTGAAGTTTGATGTCAATGGCGATGGTGATATCAACATTGCCGACGTCAACTACTTGTTGGACCTCATCTTCACTGGCCCCTCAATCCCGATGGTCGATACGGGTATGTACATGGGTATCGTGGGCTATAACAACGCTCTGTATACCAGGGATATCGCCTATCTCGACTCGACAACCGTCACGGGATTCAACGACTTTGTCGCTTCGTTGACGACCGAGTCGGGCCGACTGCTCTATTATTCGGTAGACAACGCGCTCGATGCGCTCAACCGCGCCGCTTGTCCCAGGAACCTGCAGAATGTGGCCATCGTTACCTTTACCGGCGGTCTCGACCAGGGCTCACTGATGATGACCGACAAGTATGATACCGAGGCCGAGTATGCCCAGGCTCTCAAGACGCGCATCCAGGAAGAGAAGGTTTACGGACGCTCCATCAAGGCTTACACCGTGGGCCTGATGAGCGATAACGTTAAGGATGCCGCTCAGTTCCGCTCCAACCTCTACGCATTGGCCAGCGATTCGGTCAAGGCGATTGAGGTGGCTAGCATGGACGAGGTGGCTCCCTGCTTCCAGGCTATTGCCGAGGATGTCGTGGGACGCAATATGTCCGAGACACTGACGCTGGTATTCCCGGGTGTGGGCACGGGCACGCGCATTCGTTTCACGCTTGACGACGTGAACAGTGAGACCGTCAACGACTCCCAGGTTTACATCGAGGGTACGTTCTCGCTCAAGTCACGCAGCCTGACCGACATCGTTTATAAGGGCATGACCTGCACCGCTGGCGACAGCGTCGTTGCTACGAGCACCGATGGCGTGTTTGTCAATATGGTGTTTGAGGGAATCCAGCTCGACAGCGAGGAATGCATCGAGAAGGATAACATCCAGGAGTGGTACCTGATCGAGGGCCAGAACGAGTGGGAGCCCAGCACCGAGTTCTCGGCATCACGTCTGCCTGACGTCGAGAGCGTTTATTACAGCACGCTCGTGATGCTCCAGCTCGATTGCAGCTCGGTAATGGACGAGAACTTCGCCGACATGCAGCAGGCCGTTAACGCGTTCATGGACCGTCTGCAGAACGTTAACGCCGATGTCGATCCCGAGGAAACGGGTCTCTTTACCGTCAATGGCGTGTCGTTCCAGATGGTAGCCGTCGACGGCGGCACATTCATGATGGGTGTTGACAGCTGCATCGTGGCCGAGGGCGACGCCAACCTTGACGAGATGCCTGCACACGAAGTGACGCTCTCGCCTTATAGCATCGGTCTGACCGAGGTGACACAGGAACTGTGGAATGCTGTCATGGAATCCAATCCCAGCAGCTTCAACGATGACCTGCAGCGTCCCGTTAACCAGGTGAGCTGGGAGGACTGCCAGGAGTTCATCGCACGACTGAATGAGCTCACGGGTAAGAACTTCCGCCTGCCCACCGAGGCCGAGTGGGAATTTGCCGCTCGCGGTGGCATCGATGGCAATGCAACTATTTATGCCGGTAGCGACAGCATCAACGACGTGGCTTGGTACTTTGACAACAGCTATGCCATGGGTGTTGACAGCGAGGATTATGGCACTCACGTCGTGGGTAGCAAGTTGGCCAACGAGCTTGGACTGTTTGACATGAGCGGCAACGTCGCTGAGTGGTGCGCCGACTGGTATGGTGCATACACCCAGGACGCACAGACCGATCCTGCCGGTCCCGAAACCGGAATGCGCCGCGTGGTTCGTGGTGGTGGCTGGTTCAGCTTTGATGGCGACAACCGCGTGACCGCCCGTAGCTACGAGTCGCCCAATCGCCGCAGCAACTCGCTCGGCTTCCGTCTCGCCTTGTGATAACCAGGCACTGATTATTATGTAACATCAATCTAGCACCCGATGATGACCAGTTTGGCCTCATCGGGTGCGTTTTTCAATAAAATAAGACGTTGATATGATTCTGATTGTCGCTCTTGCTTTGATTCCCGTCGTGTTGCTGGGTTGGTGGATTTACCGCAAGGACTCGGCGCGCCCCGAGCCGCTACGTGAGTTGGTGCGCGCCTTCCTCTTCGGCGTGGGCTCGACCTTCGTCTCGTTGGTGATTTCGACCGTCATGAACTACGTGGGCCTTTTTGTTTATGACCTGGGGTCTTTCACTGGAGCAATTTCCACGGCCTTGTTTGCGGCCGCCATCCCCGAGGAGTGTGCCAAGCTGCTGATGCTGTGGCTCTTCCTGAGCAAGAGCAAACACTACGACGAGTACCTTGACGGTATCGTCTATGCCGCCTGTGTGGGACTGGGATTCGCGGGCACCGAGAACATCCTCTACCTCCTCCAGAGCGACGACTGGGTGGGGACAGGTATCGTGCGAGGACTGACGGCAGTTCCGGCCCATTTTGCCATAGCCTGTGCCATGGGTTACTTCTACAGCAAGCGCCACTTCGGCGACCGCTCGCGCATCACCGCCGTCTGCATTCTTGCTGTCCCCATACTCATTCACTGGATCTATGATGCCCTGGCCTTTAGCGAGATGGTGGCAGGCCCCGCGGTTTCGGTGGTGGTCAACGTCCTGTTCGTATTGCTCATCTGGCGCGTCTACAAGAGCACCATGCGCCGCATCAACGAACTCCGTCAGCACGACCGCGCCCGCATGACGCCCCCGCCATTCCCCGGCAACCACCCCTCATCAACACCTCCACCCCTCCCCTAATCCCGCAATAAATTGACCTATTGGTCAATTTATTAGGGTGCCCGGTAAAACGCATCAGTGGAGAACCCGCAGGATGTAGGGCCTCGCCTAGGCGTGGCCGTACGCATGGAAAAGGGGACGGCTCTTCTGGATGAAAAATGCTTGCATTTTTCGGACTGAAGAACCGTCCCCCCGATACCACTCAGAAAATTCAGATATTTCAGTTGCCCCCTTTAAACACTAAACTCTAAACTTTAAACTGCGAGCACCAGCGAGCGGATGCCAAATTAGTAAAATTCGTGTAATTCGTAGTTTTGTATTGGCGTTCCTGTTGGGAGTAGCGGTGAGATCAGGGGTGCTTGATGAGGCGCTCATACTCGGGGTTGCCCTCGTGTAAGAGTTTCTCGTAGCGCTCGCGGTCGTTCAGCACCTCATAGGCTGCACGCACGTCAGGGTTGCGGTGGTTGATGATGACGCTGTAGGCGCCCGGGTCGCTGTACACGTCACGCGCAATCAGCCCCTTGGCGATGGCCTTGATGACATTCTCGCTGGTGCGGTACTGCTCCTCGTTAAATTTCACGCTGTCGTTTTCACCCATGGCGATGAGATCGCGCATCATCTCGTCGCTCACCTCAAAGCCCTGGTCAAAATCCTGAACGGTCTTGAACTGCTTGCTGATGGACTTGCGGTTCTTGTCCACATACTTGATGGCAAACTGGCTGATGAGCCCCTTGGCCGACAGGTCGCGGTAGTAGGTGGAGTATTCGCTGGTGTCAACGGGAACATAGACGTCGGGCATCACACCTCCGCCGCCATAGATGGTGCGTCCGTTCAGTCGGGTGGTATAGCGCACGGTGTCGTTGATCTGGATGCTGTCCAGGCAGTAGTATTCGCCTTCGTTGGCGCGGTCAAGCAGTTCCTTCTCATAGGCCTTCTTGTTGCCGCGGTCATAGGGCTTCTGGATGCAACGTCCGCTGGGTGTGTAGTAGCGGGCGACGGTCAGGCGCATCATCGACCCGTCATCAAATCTGAAGGGGCGCTGAACAAGGCCCTTGCCGAAGGTCCTGCGACCTACCACAACGGCGCGGTCCCAGTCCTGCATGGCTCCGGCAAAAATCTCGGCGGCCGACGCCGAGTACTGGTTGACGATAACGACCATGTGCAGGTCCTTGTATTCACCCCAGCCGTTGGCGTGAGCCTCGCTGCGTGGGCTGTTCTCGCCCTCGGTATAGACCAGCAGTTGGCCGCGGTCCAGGAACTCGTTGCACATGTCGGTAGCCGCGTTCAGGTAGCCGCCACCGTTGTCGCTCAGGTCCATGATCAACTGGGTCATGCCCTGTTTGGTGAGTTTCTTGAGGGCATCCATCATCTCATCGTAGGTCTTGGCGCCGAAGCGTGAGATGCGCAGGTAGCCCGTGTGCTCGTCCATCATGTAGCAGGCGTCGATGCTGTGCAACGGGATGTTGTCGCGCGTGATGCGGAAGGTAATCAACTCCTTCACTCCGGCACGCTTCACCTTGATGGTGACTTGGGTACCCTTTTTGCCGCGCAGCCGCTTCTGGATATCGCTGTTTTTCATCTTCACGCCCGCGATGATGCTATCGTTGACCATGATGATGCGGTCGCCTGCCAGCACGCCCACGCGCTCACTGGGGCCGCCGGGAACGGTCTGGATGACGTAGAGGGTATCCTGGCTCATGTTGAACTGGATGCCCACGCCGCTGAACTCGCCCTGCAGCGGTTCCTCGAGCTCTTTGGTCTCCTTGGCGTCGGTATAGGACGAGTGGGGGTCCAGGCTCTCAAGCATGCCACGGATGGCCTCCTCGACCAGCTTGTCCTCGTTGACGGTGTCAACATACAGGCTCGTGATGGCATACTCGGCGTTGAGCAGTTTCTGCATCGCCTGGGGCATGGTGCGCTGGGCGGCCATGGTGACTGATAATGCCAGGCACAACCCTGCAACAATAAATATCTTCTTCATGTATAAATTATTTTTTATAGTGACTATAATGACTATAGTGACTACAACTTTTTCTCGTTTTCAATTAAATTCCTTCCAGCTTCACTCCCTTGGGCAGGTAGGCGCTCACGTCCTGGCCATACCTGATCAATTCCCGCACGATGCTGCTGCTGATGTGGCTGTACTCGGGCAGCGTGTAGAGCAGGATGGTCTCGATGCCCGTCAAGTCACGGTTGATCTCGGCAAGGTGTTTCTCGTTCTCAAAGTCCTGGATAAGTCTCACGCCACGAACAATGAAATTGGCGCCCACCTCGCGGGCCAAATCGACGGTCAGACCCGAGTAGGAGACGACCTCGACGCGCGGGTCATCCTTGAAGGTCTCCTTGATACATGCCAGGCGCTGTTCCGTGCTCATGAACGGCCGCTTGTCGTTGTTCACGCCGATGGCGATGATAAACCGGTCGAACAGCGGCAGCGATCGCCTCACGATGGACTCGTGGCCGCGGGTGAAGGGGTCAAACGATCCGGGGAAGATGGCAATGCGGCCCCCCTCTTGATTAGTGCACTGTGATGTCTTCATCGTCCTCGTTAACTAGGTTGTCAATAATAAATCCCTGGCGCTCCATCGTGTTCTTGCCCATGAAGAAGGCCAGCATCTGCTTCACGGAGTCTTCCTTGCGTAGCTGTACGCGGTCGAGGCGCATTTCGGGCCCGATAAAGTCCTTGAATTCGTCGGGAGAAATCTCGCCGAGGCCTTTGAATCGGGTGATCTCGGCGTTTTCGCCCAGTTTGTTCAAGGCAGCCAGGCGCTCCTCGTCATTGTAGCAGTAATAGGTCTCTACCTTCTGCGGCTTGGCCTCGCGCTTGGTCGAGCGGTTCTTGCGTTTGGCCTCTTTCTTGTTCAGCACCCTGAAGAGCGGGGTCTGCAGGATGTACAGGTGGCCCGTCTTGATGAGTTCGGGACAGAACTGCAGGAAATAGGTCAGCAACAGCAACCTGATGTGCATGCCGTCGACATCGGCATCGGTGGCGATGATGACCTTGTTGTAACGCAGGCCGTCGATGCCATCCTCGATGTTGAGTGCCGCCTGCAGCAAGGCGAACTCGGCGTTGACGATGACCTTTTTCGGGTCAAGGCCGTAGGTGTTCAGCGGCTTGCCGCGCAGCGAGAACACGGCTTGGGTCTCCACGTCGCGTATCTTGGTGATGGAGCCGCTGGCCGACAGACCCTCGGTGATGAAAATCGAACTCTCACCACGACGGTCGTTGTCCTTGGGGGCACGCGCGTCGTTGAAGTGGACGCGGCAGTCGCGCAGCTTGTCGTTGTGCAGGGCCGCCTTCTTGACATTCTCACGCACCTGCTTGCTCACGCCGGCGATGGCTTTGCGTTCGCGCTCGTTGTCCTGGATTTTCTTCAGCAGCACATCGGCGGTCTCGGGCGCCTTGTGCAGGTAGTCGTCCAGGTCTTTCTTAATGAAGTCGTTGATGTACTTGTAGATCGTCGGGCCGTCCTTCCACATGATGCTGCTACCCAGCTTGATCTTGGTCTGGGACTCAAACACGGGTTCCTCGACCTTGATGCTGATGGCGGCGACGATGCCGTTGCGGATGTCGCTGTATTCAAAGTTCTTGCCGTAGAATTCCTTGATGGTCCTCGACAAGGCCTCGCGGAAGGCACTCTGGTGCGTACCGCCCTGCGTCGTGTGCTGACCGTTGACAAACGAGTAGAACTCCTCGCCCAGCTGTGCCGCATGGGTGATGACCACCTCGATGTCGTCGCCCGAGAAGTGCATCAGCGGGTACAGCGGGTCGTTGGTCATGTTTTCCTTCACCAGGTCGCTCAGACCATTGCGCGAGTGGTACTTCTTGCCGTTGAACATGAGCGTCAGGCCCGTGTTCAGGTAGGAGTAGTTCTTGATCATCTGCTCGATGATCTCCTCGCGGAAGGCATAGTTCTTGAAGATCGTGGCGTCGGGTTTGAAGCGCACGAGCGTGCCGTTCTCCTCGCCCTCGTTGGCGGCGACGATGCCGCTCTCTTCCTTGACCAGACCCTCGTTATAGAGCACCGACGAGCACTGGCCGCCGCGCACGCTGCGGATGTAGAACTCGGTGGATAGGGCGTTTACCGCCTTGATACCCACACCGTTCAGACCGACAGAACGCTTATAGGTCTGCGTGTCGTACTTCGCTCCGGTATTCATCTTTGACGATGCAGCCTTGACCTGGTCCAGGGGGATGCCGCGGCCATAGTCGCGGATGCTCACCGTACCGTCCACCACGTCAATCTCGATGGTCGGCTTGGCATAGCCCGTGTTGAACTCGTCAATGCTGTTGTCGATGACCTCCTTGATCAGGACGTAGATGCCGTCGTCGTTCTGCGAGCCGTCGCCCAGCTTGCCGATGTACATACCCGGGCGCTGGCGGATGTGCTCACGCGGCGACAGCGTCACCAGGTTGTCATAGCCGCCATAATCTCCCTGCGCGGCCTGGGCCTGTGACTCCACCTCCTCGATGGGTTCATCTATGATGTTAAGATTCTCGTTGTCTTGTGACATATATGATTGCTTGATGTTATTCTCAGACTTTTAACCCGCAAAGATAATAAAAATCCCGCAAACTTCGTGAGAAGACTTTTCAACAATAAGTTTTATTAACGATAAACCAACCCCACTCACTTGAGCAACAATTATACCACATGTTTTCCCCGAACCCTAATTTTCGTCCAAAGGGACGGTTCTTTTGGACGAAAAAATCCTGCCGTCCCCCCTCCACCTACCGTCCCCGGTCGCTGGCGGGTAGGGCCTCGCCTTGGCGTGGCCGCAATTCGTAAAATTTGACTTAATTGAACGCGGATGCCAATTTGTAAAATTGACTTCGTCGAGCTAAAGGTTCGCGAAATATCTGCCTCGCCTTGGCGTGACCGCAATTCGTAAAATTTGGCTTAATTGAACGCGGATGCCAATTTGTAAAATTGACTTCGTCGAGCTAAAGGTTCGCGAAATTCGTAGTTTATTTTAGCGGCCACGCCAAGGCGAGGCCCTACATCCTGCAGTGTCTACACCAATGCATTTTATATAAAAAGCGAGGGCGCGGCCTCGTCTAGGCCATGCCCTCGCTTCAAGTCAGATGTGAATCTTTAATTTCTAACGCTTAAGCGCTTCGATGTCGAGACGCTACCATCGCTGTAGTGGGTCACGACGATGTTCACGCCCTCAAACGGCTTGTCCGAAGTCATACCCAGCGGGTTGACGTAAGTCACGCCGACTACCTGCTTGCCGTTGGCAGCAAGTTCGTTCAGGGCGGTAACAACCTCGATGTCGTTGTTGCCACTCGGGGTGTACTCGACGATGAAGTACTCGCCGCCTTCCACGGGAGCGCGGTGCAGGCTGGCCATGTTGTCGGCAGCACTGATTCTCTTGTAGTAGAACCTCACGACATAGGTGATGTCGGGATTCATGTACGGCGCTGCAAACGCGGTGAGGGGCTTCTCGTTATAGCGCGGGTCCTCAGGATCGTTGACGAACTCTTCGCCGATGGTGGCAACCAGGCCGAAGTCCTCTTCATTCTCCTCGGCGAGTTCCTCGTTCATGTAACCCAGCAGGGTAATCGGGCCTAACGCGGGACCGTCGATCAGAGCCGGGTGCTCGGGATCGGTGTCGCGTGAGAAGTCGTGCGCATTGCTGCTCATGAGCCATGCGCGGTACAGGTAAGGCTCATAGGATACTCCGTTCACGTTCACGGGCAGGAAGCCGTTAATCGTGAAGATGGGGATATAAACGCAATAAACCACGGTGTCCTCACCCTCGCCGACAATCCACGATGAGCCCATATTGGGGCCGCTCTTGTGGACAAGCATGGTTGCGGTAACGCGTCCCAGCTCAGATTCGGTCTGGTGGCGGGGCGAACCGTAGGTGTTGTTCGGCCTTGTGCCTCCCAGGCCGCTGGCAACGGTGACGGGAACATAGGTCGTCGGCGCGCTGGCGGCGGCAACGTCATCACGCATCGTCATCCACTGGCTGGTGCCGGCGGGAACGTTGACGGCATCACCCTGCTGCGTGTCGTCAGCGTCGCGCGGGATGAAGTAGTTGTCGTGCTCGTTGGTGGCCTTGGCGACGATTGTCCAGTTGCCTCCGTCGGCCCTGTGGTTCACCTCGTAGCGCTGGATTTGATCGTTGTTCTCGACGAGCACTCTCACGGTACTGTTGCTCACGTTGGCGGGCAGCTGCATCAGCAGGTCATCATAGTCCACCTGGTGCTGGGTATAAGGAGCGCCCAGGTCCATATCAGTCTTGTAAACGGGTACCATAACCTCGTTACTGCTCAGGTGGTTGGTGTAATTGGTACCCGTACCGCTAACGGTGACGGTATAGGTCGTGTCGCCGATGGTCACGGTGAACGAGCCGTTCACGCTTCCCGTAGCGCTGGGCGTGAAGGTCACGGTCAGCTCATAAGAATGATTGGGCTGCAGTGCGCCGCCGCCGGTGACAGTGAATTCGCCGGGCAAGTTCGACATGTCGATGGTCGGCGTGAAGGCTTGGTTACCCGTGTTGGTAACGGTCACGGTCAACGTGCTCGAGCTTCCGACGGGCACGCCCGAGAAGTCCAGGTTCTCAGGAGCAACGGTGCCGGCGGTAATGGGCTCGGAGGGCTTGTCCCAAGTGAAGGTCACCATAGGCAGATAATTCAACGTGGTGGCGTTAGCGTCATTGTAGGAGTACATACTGGGCCTGCCACTCTGGGTCTCGGCTTTGAAGTAGGTGCGACCATAACGGCCCTTGACGGTAGTGACATCAATGAGCAGGTCGCCGCCGGTATACTCAAAGTCTTCTCCCAGGTCAATAACCCACTCGGTCAGATTGGGCTGAGCTTCTGTGGGCATGGTGATGGTTTTCTCAAAGGTGAAGGTGGCCGTCTTGAGGGTCGCTCCGGCACTGTAGTCGGTCGTGCCGGCAGGCATGTTGGCAATCCTGAAGGTCACCGTTCCGGGATTGGTGTTCTTGTAGAAGTTAATACCCGAGTAGGTGCTGCTGCCCGAGGTGCCGGTAGTGGGATAGAACGTCATGGTCTTGAGTTTCTTGCCGTTCATGTCCGACTCGGCAAACTTGGCGGCGGGGTAGAGCATCTGGTTGTGCTGGCTTTCGGCATCGAACCAGTATCCGTAAACGGGCAGGTACTGGTTGTCGGTCACGTTGCCCTCACACACGGTGATTCCATCCTCGTTGGAGTATTCGTCGAGAAGATACTTGGCACCAGCCAGGGCGTCAATCTTACCGTTGCCGAAGTGGCTGGCGTTGGCACCGCTGGTCACCCATGAGTCACGGATGGCGGTCTCCTT
The DNA here is from genome assembly GCA_902776955.1 of uncultured Bacteroidales bacterium. Taxonomy (GTDB): domain Bacteria; phylum Bacteroidota; class Bacteroidia; order Bacteroidales; family Muribaculaceae; genus Sodaliphilus. The sequence continues at coordinate 34,121 of CACYSG010000018.1, forward strand.
CATGACTTCCTTGACTTTGCTCAGTGTCAGCTCCTTGCCGTGTTCTTTGGCAATCTGCAACCACAATGCGACGATACCGGCGGCACAAGGCGTCGCCATCGACGTACCCTGGGCTGTACCGTAGGGGTTGGTCGCATTATTGACAGTGGGGGTTCCCGAACGGTCGGTACGGGAATGGTTATAGGCCGAAATGATGACCTCGCCGGGAGCGGTAATCCACGGTTGCTGGATTCCCTGAGGTCCAACACCCTCGACTACATAACCCGAGAACGGGCTGATGTCGCCGATGCTGTTGTTGCTGTAACCCGAACGGGTGATGTAAGAACCAACCGAGATGACCTCGGGCATGATGGCATGGTCGCTCACCGACATGTCATCGGTACCAGCCACCCAGGTGTGGCCGCTGGTCGTCAAGAAATCGGTGAAAAAGCCTGCACTGTTCGAGGCCCACATGTCAATCACACTGCTGCCGCTGGTCGGGTAAACCTCGACGGCAAGGGTGTAGTTGCTGTGCCAACCTCCGGTGATGGACGTCCTGTCCAGGGTGCGGCAACCGCTGGCATACAAGCGTATCTGACGCTTGTTGGTATTGGAATTCTGACCCCAATAAACGGTAAACGTGCCGTTGTAGTATTCACTCAGCCCGGTCACATCGACTGAACTGCCTGAGGGAGTAAGGGTTTCGGTGTGGACAATGGCACCTGTGTTGGAGTTGAGCACGTGGATCTTTATGGCCAAGCCGCTGATGCTGGAATTACGTGCCCAGGCATCAAGGATGGTGCCGCTGTAGTAGTAACCGTCGTCGGTATTGCTATAGGCATGGTAACGCAGGATCGAGCCCAGGGGGCTTGAACTGCTTGAATTGCCGGTGCAATACAGGCCGCCGCCCTCGGTGGCATTGGCATTGCCGGCGCGGTTGGCCGAGGCAAACAGACAGATCTTGTTAGGATTGCTGTCACCGAAGTAGTCCTTCACGATTTGAGTGTAAGAACCGGTGTTGTAGCCGTCGCGGGGACCATAGGTGTTACTGTAACTGTTGCTTACCACGAGAGGCTTGCCCTCGGAGTTGGCATACTCAACAATCTTGTTGAAGGCATTAGCGATATAGGTCGAGTTCAACCCTTTGATGCCTGCAAGAAACAGGTCGGCGCCGGGAGCCATACCGCCATAAGTGGCGTTGGCGTGGTCGTCGGTTACGGTGACGTTGGTACCGCTGACGATAACACTCGAGCCACCGGCAATCGAGCTGGTGTGGGTACCGTGGTCGGTATCGGTAGCGTCGGCAGTGGGCAGGGTACCCGTTCCGGTATACTCTGTAGCCGATGAGCCGTCATACTTATAGGCTCGCTTGATGCGGGGATTGCCGTCCTTGTCCTTGAAGGCAATGTGCTGGAAGTCAATACCGTTGTCGATAACGGCCAGGATCACGCCCGAGCCGTCATACATCTGCTGCAGGTTGGCAAGCTCGGCGTCCTGCGAGAACGTGAGGATGTCATCGACGTTGGTTGCCTGGCGGGACAGGTCGGTCTCCTGCTCCAGCAATTCGGCGACTTCAACCTGGGTGACTCCTTCGATGGCTGCCACATCCACAACCTTGTTGATGGGAATGAGGACGGTCATCAGACCCTCATTAAACGTGCACATGACCTGCACGCCCAGTGACTCCAGTTGGGGAACGCAGCTCTCGTTGCTCACGCGTACAAAGGCCGAAATGTACACCTTGCCGTCAATCGTGTCGGGTGTGGCGATGGGCCTGTGATGCTTGTGAACGGGTATCAATTCTATAGGCTCGGATGTTTTCCTCAAGTCAGGCTGCTCGTCAAAGTTGACCTTGCCGGCCATCTCGTCGAGGAACATCAGCGTGCTCATCGACATCTTCTCAGCATTGGGGATAGATTGGGCGAACACCGTCATTCCGATGGCAAGGAAGCCCAGAACCAGCGCATAGCGCATCTTGTTAAATATCGTATTCATATCCGGAATGTCTTGTTATCATTTAACTTGCTTATTAACACTGGCTTCGGCCTTGATGTCATTGCAGATGGCTGCCGATGACGGCTTCATGACCCTGGCGGGAGCGCCCATGGTCGCGGTGCTCATGCCGGAAATCTCAACTTTGGCGATGTCGGCCGTGTAGCTGGTGCCGGCAGGTGCCGTGATGACGATGGTTCCGTTAGCACCGACGGGCAGGTTCCACGTGTAGGACGAGCCCGATGTGGTGAAGGAGTGCAGCACGCCGTTGACAACAACGCCACCAACGCCTTCAGAGCCGATACCGGTGGTCACTTTGACCGACACGGTGGTGCCCGAGTAGTTATTGGGCACATAGTAACGGATGTAGCCGTCCCTGACGACGTAGCAGCAATAGGTGTTACCGCTCGTCTCGCCGTTGTAGATGGAGTAGCGGTAGAAGTCCCAGTTGCCCACGCCGGTAAAGGCCGCGGTGGTGTAGTCGTTACCGGTAGCCTGGTTGAAGTCCACGCTGGCCTCAAATTCGGTCGTGACCGAACCGTCCTCGGGAATCAGGATATCGGCATCGAGCGTGGCATGATAGGTGTAGAACGATGAGAAGTCGTTGGTAACGGTCGATACCGTGAAGTGGTCGACAATCGTTCCCATATCATACAGGTCGATGGTGTCGTTGGGCTCGAAAATCTTGCTGGTGGTCAGCGGGGTCTCTTGGCCCCAAGCATTGTTCTCGCTGTCCCAGTAGCTGACCGAGGCGGCCATCGCTACGGCGGGGGCGGTCATGCGCTGGGGGGCGCGGCGAGGCGCGCTGCTGGGCGGGTTGACGGTGCCCTCATAGACGATGATGCTGGCGATGTCGGGCGAGTCTGAATAGTAGTAAGAGGTACCGTCATAGCTGATACCCAAGAGGGTGATCTGGTCACCGCTGCTCACTCCGGTGAGATGAATGTAATAGGTCGTATTTGCCGCTACCTGGTAAGCCGAGTTGTTAATGGCGATGTACCCGTTACGGATGGTCGGACCCATCGTGATGACGTAGGTGATCGAGGCATTGCTGTAGCCGGTAGGCATGGTGAATGTCAAGGTCGATTGTGACGTCAGGTAGGCATAACCGGTGGTCTGGAGGTAAAGCGTGCCCGATTTGCTCCACGGCGACGAAACGCTGATCGACGTGCGGCGGTTGGGCCTGGTGTAGTCATTCAGGAAGTCGATGGAACCGATTGTGACATACTCTCTCACGTAGGTGACCTCAACGGTCTTGGTCCCGGCGTCACTTGTGATGGTCACCGTAGCGGTAGCGCTAGTCGCGTTACCGTTGTAGGTCACCGTGACGGGAACGGTGGGGTCGATGTTGTGGTCCGTGGGACTGATCACGGTGGGGGACACCGTGAAGCCTGCACCCTGGATGCTGATGGTGACGTCCTGGTTGATGCTCAAGGCGCCCACATTAAACGTTCCCGTGGCGGGAGGTGCGCCCACCAGCGACAGCTCGGTCGTCGAGACATACAGATAAGGCTCCGACGTGCGGACGCTGGCATGCATGTTGATGCGGGCGAATGTCGTGTCGATGCCCTGGTCGTTGACGCGGTGGAACAGGATGTAGTTGTCACCGTCGTTGAGAAGACCTGCCGTGAGCTTGAAGTTGCTCTGCGGCTGGCTCAATCGCAGGTAGTTCCGGTACTCGTTCCACTGGTTGTCCTTGTCAAAGTCGCTCTGGTTCTCGACAAGGGTCAGGCTCAGGCGCTCAAGGGCCGGATTGGCCGATGGCTGATTTTGACCTGATGCTACTGCCCAGCCCACCAATAGCAGTAAACTGAGCAACAACAGTTCTCTAAAGTTAAAATTCATGACTAGCAAATAATTATTATAATAATCTAACAATATTTCAAACCGAGACTTCCATGACGTCACTAGAAGGGTGAAACGGGGTCATTGCCTAAATGGGACAAATTCATGCTGGAAACGGATTTGTCGACATTCTGTTTGTGACAGGACCGGAATTCTTGATAAATGCATCAATATTGAAACTACAAAGTTAAGGTTATTTTATTAAAATTTGACTACTTTTTTTGACAAAATAGTGATTAACCCCGTTTTTTACGGGTTTCATGGGGTGCTATAAGAACTATCGAACTCCTGTATAATCACCTTAGTGTAGACTCCCCAGAATCTAGCGCCGCATGAGTGTAGAATCCGCATGATGTAGGGCCTCGCCTTGGCGTGGCCGTCCCTTCGTCCCCCCGTCCCCTCGTAACCTCGCAACCTAGAGTAACAAGCTGAGTCCCAGGAAAGACCGTTTTCTCCGGACACTCTAATGAAAATAATCAAGGCGCCTGCACCCTCATCGGGGCAGACGCCTTGTCATGTGTAATAATGTCGCCTATGTGTGGCAGCAGATGCGGTTTAGAGCTTTGCGGCGATAGCGTCGGCGATAGCCTGCATCTCCTCGGCGGGAAGGCTCAGTTTGGGACCGCCAAAGGCCATGTCCTTCTCGCTCTGCATCGGCACGAGATGGATGTGGCAGTGGGGAACCTCAAGACCCAGCACACCGATGCCGATGCGCTTGCAGGGAACGGCCTGCTCGAGGGCCATAGCCACCTTGCGGGCAAAAGCCCACAGACCGGCGTACTCTTCCTCGTCAAGGTCGAACATGTAGTTTACCTCATGCTTGGGAATGACCAGAGTGTGACCCTTGGCCATAGGACTGATGTCGAGGAACGCATAGTAGCGGTCGTCCTCGGCTACCTTGTAGCTGGGAATCTCACCAGCGACGATTCTGCTGAAAATAGTTGCCATAATGATTTACACTTCAATGTTGACGATTTCAAATTTCATGAGTCCGGCGGGAGCCTGTACCTCCACGATCTCGCCCTTCTTGTGGCCCAGCAGACCCTTGGCGATGGGGGTGGAGATGGAAATCTTACCCTCGCGCAGGTTGGCCTCGGTCTCGGTGACGATGGTATAGGTCATCAGAGCCTTGGACTTCACGTTGCGGATGGTCACCTTGTTGAGCAGTTGGACTTCATCGGTGGTGATTTTGCTCTCGTCGATGATGCGGGCCGACGCAATCAGGCTCTTGAGCTCGGCAATCTTGGCCTCGAGCATGCCCTGGCGTTCCTTGGCGGCATCATATTCTGCGTTCTCTGAAAGGTCTCCCTTGTCGCGGGCCTCAACGATGGCGCGGACAACCTCGGGACGTTCTACGTTCTCCAGATGAGCCAACTCGGCCATCTTTTTGTCGTAGCCTTCCTGTGTCATGTAAGTAATAGCCATGCTAAATACTGTGTTTTTTTAATTTTTAAGATTCAAAAAATTAGAAGAATCTCACTTCATTAATGAGATCCCTCGCGGTTAATACTCTTAGTTTAACGGTGCAAAGGTAATACGTTTTTTTGATATAGAGCACCAATTTGTAAATAAAAACGTGCTCGTTTATTGAAAATTAACCGAAAATTAACCGATGTCGGTAAGTGGAACCGTACCATAAACCGTTAAATGCCAGTTCGCTCTTGTCTATCGGCGCCACAGGGCGAGAATCTGTCGTGAGGCAACTAGGATGCTCACGGCGGTAATCACGGCGGCGACAACGGTCAGCCCGCTCTCCATCGACACCATCACGGCGCTGGCGACGGCGAGGGTCCATAGCAGGTTATACAGACTTCCTGTCGACACGCTCAGGCGGTAATGCTTGAAATAGACTACCGCGACAATGGCCGTGTAGAGGATATACGACACCAGGAAGGCGACGCCCAGCCCGGTGAGGCCCCACCAGCGGTAGAACAGGATGTTCAGCACCAGGTTGATGACCGCGCTGGCAACCTCGGTCCACAGGTAGGTCTTGCCGTCGCCCTTGGCCAGGATGGTGAAGGCCAGGCACCACGAGAGCGTGCGCATCACGGTGCCGATCATGCCCCATGACACAAATGTCAGAATCACGTTAAACTCGGGTGTGTACAGAATCCACACCACCAGCTCGCGCAGCAGGATGAACAGCGCGACAACGGGAGCCATGATGGCGATGGCGACGTTAATCTCCTGGGAAACGTAGGCATGCAGCCGCTTGGGACTGTCGGCCACCTTCGACAGGCGCGGGTAATACTCCATGCCCAGGGCCGTGAGAATCAGTCCGGTGTATTTGTTGATGAGCGTGTAACCGGCTTGGTAGAAGCCCACCTGGTCGGTGCCGGCATTGACGTTGAGCCACGCGTTGAAGGCATAGCTCGCCAGGATGGTGGCAAAGTTGCCCAGCGTCATGTAGATGCCGAGCCTGACGAAACCCTTGCCCAGGTCGATCGTCTCGCGGCGGCTGACGGCGGCAGGTGGATAGTCGCGGTTGCGGAAAACCCAAGCAAACACGGCCAGGGCCAGCGCATAGGCGATAATCGACGGCAGGATACTGCGCTCGCCCAGGTAGTAGAACAGCGGTATCGACACGCCCAGGCCCACCACGGTACCCCATAGGGTGACGCTTGCCAAGCGCTTGAGGCGCGCCGTGCCTTGCAGCACGGCATATTCGCCGTTGGTCAACGCCTGCAGCAACACGGCGACACTCAGGGCGACAAAACCCCAGATGTGGGTCGTGTCGCCAAAGGTTACCTGGCTCAGCAACGGGGCGAGTGTCAAGGTGATGAGTGCGCCGGCAAGTCCCAGCCACAGCGACCACTTGCGCACCACGGTGACGATGCGGGCCACCAGACTGCTGTCACGCTGGTCGAGGGCTTGGGAAATGTCGCGCACGCTACTCGAGCGGATACCCAGGTTGGTACCCGTCGAAATCATTTCCAACGCGTTGTTGAACAGGCCGAACAAGCCGATGCCCACAGGGCCGATCCACATGGCGACAAGCTTGGTGCGGATGATGGAGCACAAGATGCCCACGACCTGAACGCCACCGAACAGGCCCATCGCTTTCATCGCCATGCGTGATATGTTGCCTCGCTTGCCCGCCATATATACATTATATTATAAATATATATACTTTTCTATAGCCACTATAATTACTATAGCCACTATAAAATCTCCATCTCATAGGTGTTATAGACAATCCCGCGACCGCCCAGACGCGACTTCTGGCGCACGAGTCCCTGATTCAGGTAACGGCCGTGGTCCTCGTTGGAGATGCCGAAGTCAAAGTAGCGGTAGCCCTGACCCGCGCTCTCGGCGATGAGGTGCTCAAACAGCAGCGTCAACGCTTTGCTTTCCTTGCCCTGGGGCGATGCCGCGATATACTGGCAGTGGGCCACGGGCATCGACAGGTACATCACCACGCCGGCCAGCAGTTCGCCGTCCAGGGTGGCGGTGTAGAGCTTGATGTGCTCGGGAAACTGCGTTTGCAACAGCTGCATCTCGTCGAGGGTGTGCACGGGACGAGTCCCGTAGCGCTCGCCCAGCAGCGATGTGAGCAGTTGCCAGTAGCCCTCCCAGTCGTCGCTGGGACCCACCTGGATGCCGGCGCGGCGCGCCGCGTTGGCACCGCTCTTGTTGCCGCGGTCCAGCGGCAGCGGGCAGGTCAGGTCGATCGTGGTCGAGATGTTGGTCTCGACCAGGGCGGCATGGTGGCAGAAGAGGGCATACAAGTCCTCCTCACAGGGGTAGCGGTGGTAGATGTGCGGCACGGCCTTGTAAACCAGGCGCCTGATACCGTTGTCCCTCATCCACGCGACGGCTGCGTCCATGGCCTCGGTCATCACGGTGACGTCAAAGTGCTTGAGCGGCACGAGCCAGCTGCCGTAGGTGAGGCCGCGGTGGGAGTAGAGCGTGTCCCCGTCGATGCATGCGGGAAGCAGGGCACACCACTTGCCGTCACGCTCGGCCACGAGGGAGCAGTCGGTGAAACGGTCGCTGTGATAGTCCATGTAACCGCGCTGGTGAAGGAATGTGCCGTTGCGGCTCGCGCGGACAAAGTCGTCCCATCGGGCCGACATTGAGGGGTTATATCGGGTAATTGTTACCATACTCTTTAATTCAATAACGCAAAAATACGCCAAAAAATATTACCTTTGCCAAAATTTTACCAATAATATTGTTTTAACCTATGAAACGAGTTAAAATCGGTTTGTTGCCACGCGTCGTTATCGCCATCATCCTGGGTGTGGCTTGTGGCGCGTTTTTCCCTGAGTGGGCTGTCAGGTGCTTTGTCACGTTCAACAGCATATTCGGCAATTTCCTCTCCTTCCTCATTCCCCTCATTATTGTGGGACTCGTGACGCCCGCCATCGCCGACATCGGCAAGGGTGCCGGCAAGTTGTTGCTCATCACGGCCCTTATCGCCTATGGTGACACGGTGTTCTCGGGATTCCTGAGCTATTTCACCAGTACGGGCATTTTCCCGCTGCTCATCGACCCCAGCAAGGCGGCACAGGCGGTCGCTTCATCCGAGGGGCTCGAGCCGTTCTTCACGATTGCCATACCCCCGCTGCTCGATGTGATGAGCGCGCTCATTACGGCTTTCGTCTTGGGCCTGGGTATCTCGTTCTTTGAATCCGAGCATTTGAAGAAATGTTTCGACGAGTTCCGTGATATCGTCGTTAAGACCATCGAGGTGGCGCTCATCCCTGTGCTGCCCGTCTATATTTTCTCGATTTTCATCAATATGTCCTATTCGGGGCAGGCTTGGCGCATCATCAATGTGTTCATCGCCATCATCGGCGTCATCTTTGTGATGCACATCTTCCTGCTCGTGTTCCAGTATTGCGTGGCGGGAGCCATCTCGCGCCGCAATCCGTTCAGGGCGCTATACAACATGTTGCCGGCCTATTTCACCGCATTGGGCACTTCGTCCTCGGCAGCGACGATTCCCGTCACGCTGGCCCAGGCCAAGAAGAACGGCGTCAGCGAGGGCATCGCGGGCTTTGTGGTGCCCCTGTGTGCAACCATCCACCTGTCGGGTAGCGCGATGAAGATCACGGCTTGTGCCGTGGCGCTGCTGCTCATGCAGGGTGGGCCCATCGACTTCGGCCTGTTCTCGGGATTCATCCTGATGCTCGGCGTGATGATGGTGGCTGCGCCCGGCGTGCCGGGGGGTGCCATCATGGCGGCTCTGGGTGTGTTGCAGTCCATCCTGGGCTTCACCGCCGAGCAGCAAGCAGTTATGATTGCCCTGTACATTACGATGGACAGCTTCGGCACCGCGTGCAATGTGACGGGCGACGGTGCTATCGCACTGGTTGTCGACCGCATCTATTCCGGTGGGAAAAAGGATTCAAAGCTCCCTTGAGCCCCTTTGGACACGCGGCTTTTTTAAGAAAAAGCAAAGATTTCTTGAAAAAAAAGTAAAAAAAGTTTTGTATGTAAGAAAATGATATTAACTTTGTAGCGCATAAAAGGGAAAAATTCAATTTTGATTTATCAAAGAGTTTCGGATTAACTTACTGTCGTGATTGATAGAATGGTTAATCCATTTTTTTTTGCCCTTATGCTTCAAATACCCCCTTTCCCCCTTACAGTATGATAATACATACATATACTTTTACTGCCCTCTAAAACCCCATTGGAGAAGAAGTAGCCGAATGTAGGGCCTCGCCTTGGCGTGGCCGCACCCTCCCAAAGGATTAGGGCCTCGTAACCGTCCCCCCGTAACCTCGCAATGCCGCAACGTTACTGTCCGGTAAACATCGTTCAAGATGAATCAGGCAGGGACATTTGTTTATGCGAGCGAAACACCCGGAGGGTGTCATCTGAGTAACCGGGGGTACCTGCTCATGAAACGAGCGAAGCGAGTGAAATGGCAGACCGTCAAGGGGGTCGCCTTCAGCGACATTCTTACTTACGTCCTTACCCGTGGTGATGCTGGCTCTCTCGCTCCGCTCGGTTGCCGGCATTACCACGGGCATTACTCAGAGGCTCGCCCGTTGGGCGAGAGCGGCCCCAAAGCAAGCCCCAAGGACAGTTGATGTCTATAGCCAACTATCAATCAATGAATTAGAATAATCGAATAGACTTTTCCCCGGACCCTAATATTTTTTTTGATTTGGCTTCGCCGAGCTAAAGGTTCTCGCGCACAGCGCGATCATTGTAAAAGAGACAATGGCTTTGCAACACCCTCTGTCTCCAGCGGTTATCCGTTGAGCCTGATAAACGACAGTGGCACGAAGCTACATGCTCCGCGCCACTGGTTTTGATGGTGCTGTCTGACAGCTACTGGCGGTTACAAGGTCAGAATCAAGTCGATGATGGCATTGATATCGGCAATGTTGATCTCGCCGTCATCGTTGTAGTCGGCACGTTTGATGGTGTCACTGTCGGCCGAGCCGCCCAGGATGATACTGATCAATGCGTTGATGTCGGCGATGTTGATCTCGTAATCGCCGTTCACGTCACCGGGGAAGAACGGCGGCTCGGGAATGCCGGTGCTGATTTCACCGCACACGCCGTAGGCCTCAACGCCCTCGATGGCAAACGTCACGGTAGTCGACATCGTGCCGTCGGCACTGGCCTTGGCGGGCAGGCACTTGATACCGCTCTTGTGCAATGGGTTCTCGGCATCCAGGGGAACGCTGTTGCGGATGGCCTCGGCATCGCTCGCGGGAGCGATATAGCTCCAGTAGATGTAGTTGCCGTCGCTGTTGATCTGGGCCACGTTAGCCAGCTCGCCGCTGTCCTCGGCACCCTCGACCTTGACGGGAGAGTTGTCGATGAGTTCACAGTCGGCGATGCGCAGGCTCTCGTTGCCGGCAACATCGGCGCCGGTCTCCATATTCTCGATACGGTTCAGGGCGATGCGGTAGATGCCGGGAACGCAGCCATAGGGGTCGCTCTGCACTTGCATGTACAGGTAGCCGTTCTCATCGTCGAGATAGAAGGTCTTGATGATGGCGTCCTTGAACAAGGCGTTGTAGTGCTTGGGCTTGCCTTGGCCGCCCTCGGGATAGATGTCGCTCTTCTTGAAGCGCAGCAGACACAGGCCGTTGAACTTCTTGCTCATCCAGAAGATGCCGTGCTTGTCCTGGGTGAAGCCACCGGTGATGGAGCCCCAACTGATTTCGTCGTTGTAGTAGGGCAGCCACTGGTTCTGCAGCAGGAAGGGCTGCTGGCCATACAGGCCGGTGGTGTCGGCGTTCAGCTCGTGGATACCCACGTTGCGGTCGCTGATGTAGATCTTGTTCTCGTTCTTGTCGATGAACATGGTGAACGGGTCCTCACTGGGTGCGTAGCCCACATTGTTGAGCACGGTCACGCGGTAGAAGATGCCGTTGGTGTTGTTCACGTAGAACAGCTCGCCGTCACCCAGCGGCTGGTTGGGATCCTGATAGATGAAACGCTGGCCTGCCACGGCGACATACACGCGGTTCTTGTAGTTCTGCAGCGTGAAGGCGTGCTGGCCGGCATTGAAGTTGGTGTTGACGATATTGCCGTTCTCGTCCTTGTACATCAGGCTGCCGTTGGTGGTGGCGAAGTACAGGCCCTTGGGGCAGCCCAGCGTGGAGCCCTCGCCCGAGATGCTCTCGTCGGCCACGATGTTCAGGTAACGCCACTGGTTGGCGCTCTTGAAGGCCTCAACCGAGCCGGGAGCCACCTTGCAGATGACGTCTCCCTGGCTCTCGTTAAACACGCCTGCGGCCAGCGCCGGAGTGTTGACGTTGAGCACGCGCAGTTCCTTGATGGTGGCGGGAACCGATCCAGGCTCCATGTAATTCACGTTGGCGGGAATTTCCATCGTCTCAAGGCTCGTGCAGCCCTCAAAGCAGTTGCGCATCATGTTGGTGGCGGTGCTGGGCAGCGTGACGCTGGTCAGATTGACGCACTGGGCGCACAGGCCCTGCGGAATCTCGTTGCGACCCTCACCGATGACGATTTCGCGCAAGGCCGAACCGGCAAACACGTTCTGGCCGACACTAACATTCTGGTTGAGTGTGTAGGCCTCGATGTCGCTGTAGGCAAAGCCGTAGTTGCCGATATTAGTCAGGGTGGGCAGGTCAACGCTCGTGAACGAGGCATAGGCCAAGCCGTAATTGTCGATGCTCGTCACGGTGGCGTTGCTGTAGCTCGTGCCGATATTGCCCTCGTGGGCGGTCACCAGCAGGCGGGTGCCGGTAGCGTTAAGCAGCACACCGTTGTTGAGTTGGAAACTCGTGTTACCCTCGGCGAGGGTGATGTTGGCAAGGGTGGGGATGGGAGCAAAGGCGCCTTGACCGATGCTGGTCACGCTGGCGGGAATGCTCACACCGGTCAACTGGGTACCGGCAAAGGCCTGGGTGCCGATGGCCGTCAATGCATCGGGCAGGACGATGGCGCCGGCGAGTTTGCTGTTCTCAAACGCGCTCTGGTTGATGGTCGTCAACGCGCTCGGGAAGGTGAAGCTTGTCAACCCCGTGTTATAGAACGCGGTGATGCCGATGCTCGTCACATCGTCACCCATCGTCACGTTCGTCAGGTTGCGGCAGCCGTTGAAGGTGCTCTGCTCAATCACGGTCACGGCAGCGGGGATATCGATGCTGGTCAGCGAGGTGCAGCTGGCAAAGGCGCTGTTGCCGATGGCGTTCACCTTGTTGCCTTCCTCAAAGGTTACGGTCTGCAAGGCAGTGCAACCCTGGAAGGTGGTGCCCTGGATGGTAGTGGTCTCGCCGCCGATAACCAGCGTCTTCAGGCCGCCCATGTTGTGGAACGGCTGCTCGGCATTGGTATAGGCACTGGCATCGACGTTGCGGCCCATGTAGATGTATTCAATGCTCGACAGTGCCGTGCGGGCCTCGGCGCTTGCGCCAAAGGCGGTGACCTTCATCACCACTGCTGCGGCATCGGGAGAGATAATCAGGCGCTTGAGGTTGGGGCAGTTGGCGAATTCTTCGCTGATAGGCTTGGTCCAACCGGGCCAGATGGTGACTTCTTCAAGATTGGTGCAGCCGTTGAACACACCGCTACCAACGCTGATTACCGTCGAGGGCAGGGGACTTTGCCTGAGGCTGGTACAGCCCTTGAAGGTGTTGCGTGCAATGGTCACACAGGTCGACGGCAGCGTTACGCTCGTCAGGTCCCGGCAGTCCAGGAACGAATTGGCGGCGGTGGCAACGACGGTGTACTCGACGCCCTCATAGGTGATCTTCTCGGGAATTACGATGTCTCCCGTGTAGAACGCCGTGTCGGCGGGCGTCGTGGCGGTCGCCTTGGTGATGGTGTACTTGGCGATGGTCGCCTCTTTCTTGGTGGCGTTGGTCGAGTAGTTGATGCCGTCAACGGTGATGCTGGCGGCATGCACTGCGGTCACAGTGGCTAGGGCGCACACGGCCACAAGCAAGCGGCGCAGCATTGTCTTGTGAGTAAAAAGTTGTTTCATAAGCTATTACTGTTATTGGTTATTAATTGAGTTATATCCTTGATTCTGTCAGTTGGTTGGATGGCACGGTGGCCCAATTTCAAACCACAAATATAATCAAAAATTCATTTATTCCACATCAGAGCCTCTTTTTTTTGTCTCGTCAGGGAAAAAACAACCGCGACTCGGTAGGGAGCCGCGGCGTTTTTCTAAATTTCGAACAAGCTATTGCTTATTACTTAACCATCTCGGCCAGCTCAGCACCGGCTTTGAATTTAACGACCTTCTTTGCGGGAATGGTGATCTTGGCCTTGGTAGCGGGATTGATACCCTCGCGAGCATCCTTCTTAACTACCTGGAAGGTACCGAAGCCGATAAGAGCGACCTTGTCGCCGTTCTTCAGTGCGCCGCCAACGGCCTCAAGAGCTGCCTCGAGAGCAGCCTTAGCCTGAACCTTGGTAAGATTAGCTTTTTCAGCGATTGCTTGTACTAATTCAGTCTTGTTCATAGTGTACGTTTTTAATAAAATTAGTGATGTGAATAAAATGAATAGTTGTTTTGTATGCGCAAATATAAGTAAAACAACGATTTCAGCAAAAAAAAATCAAAAAAAATTGACTCCGAAGGTCAAAAAATGACGATTTTTGGCTTTTTTAATCACAAAATAGCTGAAAATAGGGACTTTTTCTCTACTTTTGTGCCATTAAAAACTAAGTTCTTATGCAGAGCGAGAATCGATCATTTATTAACATTATACCTCCTGTTACCAGACACCTGCTCATTATCAATGTAATCGTGTGGCTGGCGACTGTTGTGCTGCGTCGTTACGATATCTATCTCGAACGCTGGTTGGCTTTGTTCTTCTGGCAAGACAGTTATTTTAACGTGGCACAGCCGTTCACCTATATGTTCATGCACGATGCCCACAGCTTCGTCCACATCTTCTTCAACATGTTCTCGTTGTGGATGTTTGGCGGACTACTGGAAAGGGTAATGGGGTCGAAGCGCTATCTGATTTATTATATCGTGTGCGGACTCGGTGCGGCATTGGTTCAGGAATTGATGTGGCAGTTCTCGCTACAAGAGATTGTACCCACGGTGGGCGCCTCGGGTGCCGTGTTCGGCATCCTGCTGGCCTTCGGTATGATTTTCCCCAATATGCCGATGTATATCTTCTTCATCCCCGTGCCCATCAAGGCCAAGTGGGTGGTCATCGGTTACGGCCTGTTGGAACTCTACTTCGGCATCTCGGGCAACCAGCCTGGTGTGGCCCATTTTGCTCACCTCGGTGGCATGTTGGCAGGTATCATCATGATGATGTACTGGAGGCACAATGGTACGTTGAAGCGCGGTAATGGCTATTATTGACGATATCAAGTTTGCCTATCGACGGGGGTCGATGTTGATGCGCTTCATTTTCATCAACATCGCCGTGTGTGTCATCCTGCATCTGGCAACGCTAGTAGCATGGATGATTACCGGCGACCAGGCAGCCGTCTTGCAGTGGGTGGAGTTGCCCAGCGACCTCTCGTTGCTCATCAGGCGTCCGTGGACCCTGGTGACCTACATGTTCTCCCACTATGCCTTGCTGCACATCCTCTTCAACATGTTGTGGCTCTACTGGCTGGGGCGCATCTTCATGGAGTACTTCTCGCCCAAGCAGTTGACAGGCGTTTACCTGCTTGGCGGATGGGGTGGGGCACTGCTCTTCCTCCTGGCCTATAACCTGATGCCTAGCCTTGCTGGCGGCAGCGTGTTCCTCATCGGGGCGTCGGCTTCGGTACTGGCGGTGATAGTCGCGACAGCGGTCTATGCTCCCGACTACAAAATCGGCCTCTTGTTCTTGGGCGAGGTGGCCATCAAGTGGGTGGCGATCGTCACGGTGGCCATTTACCTGATTGGCATGGAGACGGGTAACATCGGTGGCAATATCGCTCACATCGGTGGCGCGCTGGTCGGTGCATGGTTCGCACTGCGCATCAAGCGCGGACGGGACATCACGCGCCCCCTCAACGCCGTGCTCGACGCCGTGGTCGGCATTTTCAACGGCCGCTCGTTTTCATGGCCCGCTGCACGCCGTGGCAACAAGGCCCGGCCTCAACAGACAACCACTCAACAACGTCAACAACCCTCCCGCTTTGACACCGTCAGCGAGGAGGAACTAGATAGGGTTTTAAAGAAAATCAAGGATGCGGGATATGATGCCCTCACCGATGCCGAGCGCGACATGCTCTTCAAGGCATCACGACGCCGCTACCCTTAAATCAATCGTTAAATGAAAAATTGATAGAGTAAATGGCTCGTTCAACTTATGATAGGAATTATGGGGGTCGCACCTACAGGCGCAGGAGGAAGCGCCGCAGTTGGTGGTTCGAGATATTGGCCGCAGTGTTTGCCGCCATCTTGTTACTTTGTGCCTATGCCGGAATAATCA
This sequence comes from uncultured Bacteroidales bacterium, assembly GCA_902776955.1. Lineage (GTDB taxonomy): Bacteria > Bacteroidota > Bacteroidia > Bacteroidales > Muribaculaceae > Sodaliphilus. The sequence goes on from CACYSG010000018.1 coordinate 49,774, forward strand.
ACCCCAGCAGTTTCTTCCCGGCACCGTTCCTCACATTGGCCTACGTGCCGATGCTCTTCCTCTTGATAGCCTTACTTGTTATCGCCATGCTGTGCCGGCGCTGGACGGCTGTGCTCACCCTCGTCGTGGCGTTTGTGTTCACACTGCCCATCTTCAGGTTCTATGTGCCGCTCAACAGCCCCGAGAATGCACCTCCCATGCCCGCCGACACCACCTTGCAATTCAAGGTGATGACCTATAACGTCTTGTCGTTCAACCGCGATGACCCCATGGTGGGCGATTCGCCCTCGGCGACGATGAAACTCATCCTGGACAACAACCCCGACGTGGTGCTGTTGCAGGAAGGGATCCCCAGTGGTTTGACCTGGGAGGATGTTCCCACCATCAAACCCTATATCAACGAGGTCAACGCCAGGTATCCCTATTGCTACTTTGGCGTCGAGGGACTCAGCATCATGTCTAAGATACCCTTCACGGCAAGCTCTATCGGCGAGCCGCGCCACATGCGTTCGGTACTGGGCTTCAACAGGAACCAGACGTCCTATCTCGCCCGTGCCTATGACCTCAAGATGCCATCGGGCAAGCAACTCAGGCTGCTGGACTTCAGGTTACAATCCTATCATCTGAGCTTCGGCAAGAATCCCAGCGTGCGCATTTCGCCCGATGTAAAGCCCGCTCCGCTGGAGCGCATGCGACGCTCTTTCAACTTGCGTAATGAGGATGCCATGACCCTGCGACGGGCCATTGACGCATCCCCCGACAACCTCATAGTCTGTGGTGACATGAACGATGTGCCCTCGTCACACGTCTACCGCGTCATCCGCGGTGACGACCTGCATGATGCATGGGTCGAGGTGGGCAACGGATACGCCCACACGTTCAACAGCCACCACCTGTCCTATCGCATCGACCACATCCTTTATCGCGGGGCCATCACTGCCGTTGCGGCCCAGCGTCCTAAGGGGGGCGACAGCGACCACTACCCGTTGATGGTCACCTTTGACATCGACGTGGATAAACAAGCCGAGAAAAATGATGAATAAACAATATTAACCAGTAATTAAAAAATAACCAGTTAACTGAAATGAAGAAAGTTTTATTAACCGTCCTTGCTCTGGCCGCCATTACGCTGGTGGGCTGTAAGGACAACAACGAATCAACCGAGAACAATCCGTTTATGTCGGAGTACGCTAACGAGTACGGCATCCCGCCGTTTGACAAGATTACCTATGCTCACTACAAACCCGCAGTCGAGGCCGGTATTGAGCAGCAGAACGCCGAGATTGATTCCATCATCAAGAACACGGCAGAGCCTAATTTCGAGAACACCATCCTGGCTCTGGACAACAGTGGCGAAATCCTGAGCAAGGTGGGCGGTGTGTTGTTTGCCCTGAGTGAGAGTGACAACACCAAGGAGATGCAGAAAGTCTCTGAGGAACTGCTGCCCATGCTCACTGCACAGAGCGACGCGATGTATATGAACGACAGCCTGTTCGCCAAGGTGAAGGCTGTCTATGACAACGCCGACAAACTTGGCATGGATCCCATCCAGAAGCGCCTCACCGAGAAGTATTACAAGAAGTTTGTCCGCAACGGTGCTCTCCTCACCCCTGCCCAGAAGGACAGCCTCAAGAACATCAACCAGAAGCTTGGTGATTTCCAACTTAAGTTCGGTAACAACATCCAGCATGACCTGAGCGAATGCATCTTCTACGTTGACAACAAGGACGAGCTCAAGGGCCTCTCTCAGGACATTATCGACAATGCCGCCAAGCTCGCTGCCGACAAGGGCAAGAAGGGCCAGTGGGCCTTCAATGCCATCGCCGCAACCCGCCTCCCCGTGCTGACCTATGCCGATAGCCGCGACTTGCGCCGCAAGATGTATGAGACCTACACCTCCACCGCCAACCATGGTGATGAGTATGACAACAGCGAGAACATCCGCAACATCCTCATGCTGCGTCAGCAGAAGGCCAACCTGCTCGGTTTCAAGACCTTTGCCGACTATGCTACCGATCCCTACATGGCCAAGACGCCGCAGGCTGCCGAGAATCTGCTCATGCAACTCTGGCGCCCCGCTATCAAGAAGGTTGACGAGGAGGTTGCCGACATGCAGGCTTATGCTGCCGCTCACGGCGACACCGCCAAGATTGAGGCTTGCGACTATTACTACTATGCCGAGAAGGTGAAGAAGGAGAAATTCAACTTCAGTGAGGACGACGTGCGCCCCTATTTCGCCCTTGACAGCGTGGTCAAGAACGGTATCTTCTTTGCCGCTAACAAGCTCTATGGCCTCACCTTCGAGGAACTGCCTGATGCACCCAAGTACAATCCCGAGGTCAAGGTCTATGACGTCAAGGATGCCGAGGGCAAGCACCTCGCCATCTTCATGACCGACTACCTTCCTCGTGACGTGAAGGCTCCCGGCGCATGGATGAATGCCATGCAGGAGGCCTACAACTATGGCGGTAAGAACATTCGTCCCATTATCTATAATGTGGGCAACATGGCTCGTCCCTCGGGCGACACTCCCTCGCTGCTCACCTGGGATGATGTGCAGACCGTCTTCCACGAGTTCGGACACGCCCTCCACGGCATGTTGACCCGCGTGCAGTATCGTGGCCTGGCTGGTACCAACACCGACCGCGACATCGTCGAGATGCCCTCACAGATCAACGAGCACTGGGCATTTGAGCCTGAGGTGCTCAAGAACTATGCCCATCACTACAAGACTGGTGAGGTGATCCCCGACACCCTCGTGCAGAAGCTCAACGAGAGCGCCCAGTTCAACATGGGCTTCATGACCACCGAGCTCGTTGGCGCCGCCCTCATGGACCTGTACTGGCACAAGAAGGCTTGGACCCCCGAGGAGGTGAAGACCATCGACGTGAAAGCCTTTGAGCAGGACGTGAAGACCCAGCTCAACATGCCCGCACTCGTCGAGTTCCGCTATCGCAGCCCCTACTTCAAGCATGTCTTCGCCAGCGACGAGTATGCTTGCGGTTACTACACCTACCTGTGGGCTCAGGTACTCGAGGCCGACGGTTATCTGCCCTTCGAGAAAGCCGGTTGCTTCGACAAGGCTACTGCCGACGCTTTCAAGAAACTTCTTGAGTCGGGCGACACCATGGATCCCATGGACCTCTACAAGCAGTACCGTGGCCAGGCGCCCACCGTTGACGCCCTGCTCCGCAACCGCGGCCTGAAGTAAGAAATATGGTAATGCGTGGTGTATAAAACCACGCCCCACATTCACCCTACTATTATCGGGAGCCTGCTCACAATCGGCAGGCTCCCGATAACTGTTTTACAGTTTTTCATCCCTCACTTTCTTCGCTCCCATTGATAATCCAAGTTTAATAACAATAAAGCATTGATAATGATAAAGTATTGATAATCAATACTTCTAGTCTGTAGAGACGCAAAATTTTGCGTCTCCCCCGTTCACGCCGAAATACGCCATGGTAGCGGAAACCGGGGACCGGGGACGGTTTTCCTGGATGAAAAATGCTTGCATTTTTCGGACTGGAGACCCGTCCCCTCGCACCCCAGATAACTAGCAGGACCACAAGCAATTTGATAATGATAAAGTATTGACACCCAATTATTAGTTTCCGGTAAACATAATTCAAGATGAATCAGGGAGGGTGATTTTACCTCACGTTAGTTAAGGTTTATGTATAATCGATAGGGCGAAAATGCCCCTGTAGTGGTGTTTTTGGTACTAAAAAAGGCCGTTCATGTCCCTAAATTCCCCACTTTTAGCCGTTTTGAATAAATATTTGCGTAAAAATTTCCGTAATTGAAAAAATGGTAGTACTTTTACACCCCGTTAGCCAAGCATAATCCTAATACAATCTACTAATAACTAACTCATTTAAAAACGTGAAGATACTTTCGATTAACGACCTAAACAGTCTAAGGAAGCGCGCGCAACAAGCTCTGGCTTTGCGCGTAGATGATGCTGACAATACGTCAGATCAGTGCTGTGGGCTCGCTACCGGAGCCGACCACTTGCAGCTCTTGTGCTGCGGTGGTACCGGATGCAAGGCATCTTACAGCCACAAAATCGTAGATAACCTCAAGGCCGCTCTCGAGGAGAATGGCATCGCCGACAAGGTGGAAGTCATTACCACGGGTTGCTTCGGTTTCTGTGAGAAGGGTCCCATCGTCAAGGTTATCCCTGACAACACCTTCTATACACAGGTTAAGCCCGAGGATGCTGCCGAAATCGTCAAGGAGCACGTCATCGGCGGTCGTCGCGTGGAGCGTCTGCTTTATGTTGACCCCAAGACCAACAAGACGGTAAGCGACAGCAAGCACATGGACTTCTACCGCAAGCAGATGCGTATCGCGCTGCGTAACTGCGGTCTGATTGATCCCGAGAACATCGAGGAGTACATCGCACGCGACGGTTATCAGGGCATCGCCAACGCTTTGCTCAACCAGACCCCCGAAGAGGTGATCGACATCATCAAGGCATCGGGTCTGCGTGGCCGTGGTGGCGCTGGCTTCCCCACAGGTATGAAGTGGGGCTTTGCTCGTGGCTATGATGCCGACGAGAAGTATGTGGTCTGCAATGCCGACGAGGGCGACCCCGGTGCATTCATGGACCGCTCTATCATGGAGGGTGACCCCAACTCGGTAATCGAGGCAATGACCGTCTGCGGTTACTGCATCAATGCCCACAAGGGTCTTATCTATATCCGCGCCGAGTATCCTCTTGCCGTACACCGCCTCAAGATCGCTATCCAGCAGGCTCGCGAGTATGGCTTCCTGGGCAAGAATATCCTGGGCACCGACTTCAGCTTCGATATCGAAATCCGCTACGGTGCTGGTGCATTCGTCTGCGGTGAGGAGACCGCACTTATCCACTCGATGGAAGGCAAGCGTGGTGAGCCCACCTTGAAGCCTCCCTTCCCCGCCGAGGCTGGTTACAACATGAAGCCCACCAACGTGAACAACGTCGAGACCCTCGCCAACGTGCCCATTATCCTGACCAAGGGCGCAGACTGGTTCGCTTCGATCGGTACCGAGAAGAGCAAGGGCACCAAGGTGTTCGCTCTGGCTGGTAAGATCAACAATGTGGGCCTGATCGAGGTTCCCATGGGTACCACCCTGCGTGAGATCATTTACGACATCGGTGGTGGCGTGAAGAACGGCAAGGAGTTTAAGGCTGTACAGACCGGTGGCCCCTCGGGTGGCTGCTTGACGCAGAAGCACCTCGACACCCCCATCGACTACGAGCACCTCGCTGCTTCGGGCTCGATGATGGGTTCTGGCGGTATGATCGTCATGGACGAGGACGACTGTATGGTCAGCGTGGCCAAGTTCTACCTCGAGTTCACCTGCGACGAGAGCTGCGGTAAGTGCACACCCTGCCGCATCGGTAACAAGCGTATGCTTGAGATCCTTACCCGCATCACCGAGGGCAAGGGAACGATGGAAGACCTCGAGCGCCTCAAAGAGCTCGGCGAGATCATCAAGGATACCGCCCTCTGCGGTCTGGGTCAGACCTCTCCCAATCCTGTGTTATCGACGATTAACAACTTCTGGGACGAGTATGTGGAGCACGTGAAACAGCACGTCTGCCGCGCTAAGCAGTGTAAGGCCCTCGTGACCTACAGCATCGAGGCCTCCAAGTGTAAGGGTTGCGGTGCCTGCGCCCGCAAGTGCCCCTCCAACGCCATCATGGGCGACATGCGCAAGCCTCACATTATTAACCCCTTCGAGTGCATTCGCTGCGGTGTCTGCAAGTCTACTTGCCGCTTCGACGCCATCTCAATCTATTAAATTTCGATAGCATCATGGAAGAAAAAAATATGATCACTCTGACAATTGATAAACACGAGGTTACCGTTCCCGCAGGTACCATGCTGCTCGACGCCGCCAAGACGGTAGGTATCAGCATTCCCACCCTGTGCCACATCGACCTGGAGGGCACTTGTGTACAGAACATGCCCGCCTCGTGCCGCATTTGTGTTGTGGAGATTGAAGGCCGTCGCAACCTGGCCCCCGCTTGCGCTACTCGCGTGACCCCCGGTATGGTGGTTCACACCAACAGTGGCCGCGTCATCCGCGCACGCAAGACGGTTGCCGAGCTCATGCTTAGCGACCATCCCAACGATTGCTTGACCTGCCCCAAGTGCAGTGACTGTGAGCTCCAGCGCCTGGTTATGCGCTTCAACATCCGTCAGATGCCCTATAACGGTGGCGAGCAGAGCGAGCGCAAGCAAGAGCTCACGCCCGCTATCTCACGCAACATGGAGAAGTGCGTTTACTGCCGCCGTTGCGAGAGCGTCTGCAACAACGTCCAGTCTGTCGGCGTTTTGAGCGCTATCCGCCGTGGTTTCAACACCACCATCGCGCCCACCTTCGACAAGATGTTCACCGACACCAACTGTACCTATTGCGGTCAGTGCGTCGCTGTATGTCCCACCGGAGCTCTCACCGAGCATGACTATACCAACCAGCTCATGGACGACCTCACCAACCCCGACAAGGTGGTTGTCGCTCAGCCCGCTCCCGCCGTACGTTTCGCTCTCGGCGAGGAATTCGGCATGCCCGCTGGCACCATCGTCACCGGCAAGCTCGCTACCGCTTTGCGCGACCTGGGATTTGACTACGCGTTCGACACCGACTTCGCTGCCGACCTCACCATCATGGAGGAGGGCACCGAGATCCTGCAACGCCTCAACAAGTTCCTCGCTGGCGATAAGGATGTGAAGTTGCCGATCATGACTTCGTGCTGCCCCGCTTGGGTGAACTTCTATGAGCACGAGTTCCCCGATCTGCTCGACTATCCCTCGACCGCTAAGTCGCCCGCACAGATGTTTGGCGCTGTCGCCAAGACCTACTGGGCCGAGAAGATGGGTATCCCCCGCGAGAAACTCGTCGTCGTTTCAATCATGCCTTGCTTGGCCAAGAAGTATGAGGCCGGCCGTGAGGAGTTCAAGGTGGACGGCAATCCCGACGTGGATTACAGCATCTCCACCCGCGAGCTGGGTCGCCTGATCAAGCGCGCCAACATCGACTTCACCAACCTGCCCGACAGCGACTTCGACTCGCCCCTCGGCGAATCGACAGGTGCTGGTGCCATCTTCGGTATCACCGGCGGTGTGATGGAGGCTGCTCTGCGTACCGTCTATGAGGAATTTACCGGCAAGACCCTGCCGCACCTCGAGTTCAACGACGTGCGCGGCTTTGAGGGCATCAAGGAGGCTACCATCGACCTCAACGGCTTTGAGCTTAAGGTCTGCGTCGCTCACACCCTGAGCAACGCCCGCAAGGTGATGAACGCCCTGCGTGCCGGCAAGCTCAACTACCACGTGGTTGAGGTGATGGCATGTCCCGGCGGTTGCATCGGTGGTGCTGGTCAGCCCTACCACCACGGCAACATCGAGATTCTCAAGGCACGTGCCGCTGCCGTTTATCGTGAAGACGAGGGCAAGAAGCTGCGCAAGAGCCACGAGAACCCCGACATCCAGAAGCTGTACAAGGAATTCCTGGGTGAACCCTGTGGCGAGAAGTCGCATCACCTGCTTCACACGCACTACTTTGATAAGAGCATTCATTAATCGACTTAAACTACAATAACGATATGAAGAAGAAAGAAGAAATCAAACTGGCGTGTACCGTAGTTCAACAGGTTGAGGAAATCTGTGACAAGCACGGAAATAAGCCCGGTGAATTGATTAACGTACTGCACGAGTGCCAGGCTTTGCACGGATATCTCCCCGAGGAGATGCAGCGCATCATCGCACGCAAGCTGGGCATCCCCGCTTCCAAGGTTTATGGCGTGGTGACGTTCTACTCGTTCTTCACCATGACCCCCAAGGGCAAGCACCCGATTTCGGTCTGCCTGGGTACCGCTTGCTACGTGCGCGGTTCCGAGCGTCTGCTTGAGGAAATCAAGCGCATCCTCAACATCGAGGTGGGTGAGACGACCCCCGACGGTAAGTTCTCACTCGACTGCCTGCGCTGTGTCGGCGCTTGCGGTCTCGCACCCGTGGTGATGATCGGTGAGCATGTATATGGCCGCCTTGAAATCAAGGACGTGCGCAAGATCCTCGACGACGTCGCCGCACAGGATTAAGCCATTCCCTAACAAACTATGATAAAGCAGGATGCCCCACTAGTTGAGGCATCCTGCTTTAAGTTTTGTAGAAAACAGAAATTTATCTATTACTGTCAGTTAAAACGCATCAGTGGAAAATCCGCAAGATGTAGGGCCTCACCTTGGCGTGGCCGTCCCTCCGTAATCCCCGTAATCCCCGTTATCTCCGTTATCTCCGTTATCTCCGTTATTTCCGTTATTTCCGTTATTTCCGTTATTTCCGTTATTTCCGTTATTTCCGTTATTTCCGTTATCTCCGTCCCCTGTAGCCCCCGTCCCCCCGCAACCTAGAGCAGCGAGTAGGGCCACAGGTAAGCCCATTAGGCCTATATGATTTTCAAATGATTATCAATCAACTTATTACAACAGGAAATGAAAACTTTCCCTGGACACTAACGAAATTTATCTCTTCTTCTTGATGATGTCCAGCAGGTAGAGGATGGGGGTGTTGTCATCAAAGTTGTAACTCATTTTTTAGTTCACTAATTCAATTATTCTTGATACCTTTTTTGTGGGATTGGAAGAAAAACTGTAATTTTGTAAGTGAAATTGGATAGATATCCACATCAATCAAAATTCCTTAAATTATTAACCAATTAATTGTCAATGGATTCTCAACTCAACGAAACGCCGAACAAGGCGAATGGCGAAGTGCAATCAGGTAATGCCTCGGAGGCATACGGTCTGATTGGTAACCAACATGTCCAGGTCCTGTGCTGCTGTGGCTCATCTTGCTATGAGTCGGGCAGCTTGAAAATCATTGACAATTTTATCCGTGTTATCGCCAGCTATGGCCTGGGCAGTCGTGTGGATGTCGTGGCAACGGGTTGCTTTGGCTTCTGTGCCAAGGGGCCTATCGTCAGGATAATGCCCGACAACACGACCTACGTCCATGTGCGCCCCGAGGATGTGGAGGATATCGTCAAGACGCACATCATCGATGGACGTCTGCTCGAGCGACTGCAGTATGTGGACTTCACGGCACATCAGTTGATGGACGACGCCAAGCACTGGAGCTCACACCCCAAGCAGCTGTCGATGGACGCGATGTTGCACGACTACATCTACGAGATTGGCGGCAAGAGGTTCTTGTCGGTGATGTCCTACAAGATTGAGGCTGACAAGTGCAAGGGATGTGGCGCTTGCAAGCGCAACTGTCCCAGCCATGCCATTGTGGGCGATTTGCGTCACCCTCATGTGGTCAATCCTTACAAGTGCACCTGCTGCGGACATTGCACGACCAAGTGCAAGTTCGACGCCATCCATGGTCCCGTCGGCGCCCTCAGCGAGCGCAACTATGTTGAGGACCTCCTGGTCGATGTCGCCGACCCCGACAAGATCGTTGTGGCCCAGACGGCGCCGGCTGTGCGCTATGCCCTGGGCGAGGAGTTCGGCATGCCGCCGGGAACCATCGTCACCGGCAAGATGATTTCGGCCCTGCGCAAGGTGGGCGTGGACTACGTGTTCGATACCGACTTCGGTGCCGACATCACGATTGTCGAAGAGGCTGCCGAGATTGTTGACCGAATCAGGAAATTCATGGCAGGGGACAAGACGGTGAGAATACCCATCACCACCTCGTGCTGCCCGGCATGGGTCAACTTCTTTGAGAACGATTATCCCGACCTGCGCGAGTATCCCTCAACCTGCAAGTCTCCGGCCCAGATGCTCGGTGCCGTCCTCAAGACCTATTGGGCACAGCGCATGGGAATACCACGTGAAAAACTGGTGATGGTATCGGTGATGCCGTGCCTGTCCAAGAAATATGAGTGTGCCCGTGACGAGTTCATCACCGACGGCAACCCCGATGTGGATTACTCCATCACGACCATCGAGTTGGCCGAACTCATCAAGCGCATGAACATCGACTTCGAGCGTCTCGCCGACGGCCAGTTCGACTTCCCGCTGGGCGACTCTTCGGGTGCTGGCGCCATCTTCGGCACCACAGGCGGCGTCATGGAGGCTGCGTTACGCACGGTCTATGAGGAATTTACCGGAAAGACCCTGCAGCGCATCGAGTTTGATGAGGTGCGTGGACTCGACGGTATCCGTGAGGCGGTTATCGACCTTGACGGCTTTGAGTTGAGAGTATGCGTGGTCAACACCCTGGCCAATGCCCGCATTATCATGGACAAACTGCGTGCCGGCGAACTCAACTATCATGTCATCGAGGTGATGGCATGCCCGGGTGGCTGTATCGGCGGTACTGGCCAGCCTTACCACCATGGCGACATCGAGGTCATCAAGGCCCGTCAGCGTGCCATCTACAGCGAGGACATCGGCAAGCGCCTGCGCAAGAGCCACGAGAACCCCGTCATCCAGCGCCTCTACCACGAGTTCCTCGGCGAACCGCTCCACGGCCGTGCCCACGACTTGCTTCACACCAAGTTCCGCGACAAGTCCATCCTTTAACCCTAATAATAACATTTGATTGAAACTCAAAGGCGCCAGCTTTTTGCCAGCGCCCCTTCAAATCTTGTCCTGTATTGTCCGTCTCGTCCGTCGTGTCCCGTAGTACGAGCCTTTGGCTCGTAACCGCCGTCCTCCCTGGCTCGCGGTCGCCGTTCACGGCAGCGACACCTTGCCCAGGATGCCCTTGACATGGGCAATCGTGATGCCGTAGTTGGTCATCGGCGTACCCTGGCGGCGGCATTGCAGCACGCGCGAGGCCATGAATCGGCTGTTGAACATGCATGCGCCGCAATGAATCACCAGGTCATAGCTCGTCACATCTTCGGGGAAATCTTTGCCAGCCACGATATCGATGGTCAGCCCTTCTCCCACGCGCTGTCGCAGCATGCGGGGTATCTTCACCCTGCCGATGTCTTCCGACAGCGGCGCGTGTGTGCAGGCTTCGGCAATGAGCACTCGCGACCGCTCGGTAAGGCGGTCGATCGCCATAGCGCTCCTGACAAAGAAACGGATATCGCCCTTGTGGGCGGCCATCAGCACCGAGAACGAGGTGAGCAGGCTCCCGGCGGGCTTTTTCTTCTCCACGATATCAAACACCTGTGAGTCGGTGATGATGAGTTTTGGCGGCTCACGCAGGGAGGCCAGGGTGCGGTCAATGTCCTCGGTAGTGGTGCACACGGCGGTGCAGCCTTTGTCCAGCAGGTCACGCAGGGTCTGCACCTGGGGGAGGATCAGGCGCCCCTTTGGCGCCTGCGGGTCCTGGGGCATGACCAGCATGACGAGGTCGCCTCGCTGGGCAAGATTCCCGGTCAACGACTGTTTCTCATCGTCAGGGACAAGCCCGAATAAGGCCTTCCTGAGTGATTCAAGTCCAGTGCCTTGCAACGCACTCACCGGGACCACGTCACATCCCAATTTCTTGGCCATGTCGTCGAGCAGGGCAGGGGAGACGTTCTCCATCAAGTCGGTCTTATTCAACACGGCGACATAGGGCACATCGGCCTGCTTGAGCAGTTTGGCCCAGGCGGCTTCGTCGTCGAGCGACGTGCCGTCGGTGACAATGATGGCGATATCGGTCTGCTTGATGACTTCACGCGTGCGCTCGGTGCGCAGGTCGCCCACCTTGCCGCTGTCGTCAAAGCCTGCCGTGTCGATGAGCACGCAGGGGCCCAGCGGCAGTATTTCCATCGACTTCAGCACTGGGTCGGTCGTCGTCCCCGGTACATCACTCACAAGGGCCACCTGTTGCCCCGTCAGGGCGTTAATGAGCGACGACTTGCCTGCATTGCGCCGCCCGAACAGCGCAATATGCAACCGTTCACTCCTCGGCGCCCTGTTAAAAGCATTACCTTCTTCAGCCATTTGAATGATATGCTTTGGAATTGATGATTTCTTGAATGTCCACCTCTATGGGTGTGTATTCCACATCTCTAAGTTTAAGGCCGGGATTCTTTTCCAGCACTTCACGGGCTCTAACCCAAATGGGATTCCCCTCTCGGTCTTCCATCACAACCACCCCGTCATGCAATGCTTCTTCAATAATCATGTCGAGGACAGCCTGATTGCAACACTCAATAAAACGCTTGTTTTGTTCCGAAAGATAAGGAGCAGTACTATCCATAATGATTGAGTTATCAAATAAATGACAGGATTCACCCTTATTGCCTGTTGCCATCAGCACGTAGGCATTGCCTTCGTAATGGTAGATATCCCAATGATCTACAAGCGGTATGAAAATCTCTTTCAGATTTTTTAAACCGCGATAATACCTGCGTATGACAACATCGTCAGGAACATGATGTCCTCCATTTTTAACGCGGTGGGCAATACGCTGAATGGCAAGCTGTGGTGAGGGTAGATAGAAGAACACCAACTCCACTTGATAGCCTCTGGCTTGTGCTTGAAGCACTAGATTGCGGTATGCGCGAGTCGATAGGGTGGTCTCAATGGCAAATGTCACATCTTGGTTAAGCAATTCTTGAATGCGTTCCAACATGAGCCGGCCAGCCTGAAAAGCAACACTTTGTGGGTCAAGTGGAGAGAGCCCATAGGCTATTTCATCAGCATTTACCCACTGCCGACATTCCAAAATTGAAGGCAGGAACCGTTTCGATGCCGTAGTTTTCCCGGCACCGTTACATCCAGCAATGATGTATAACCGTTTTCCTGCCATCTAATGTTTATGACTCCGATTTCTGATGCCTTTCGTGTAATACGCCTATTAGAAGTAGAAGTCGCGCTTGCCGTCGGCAATCTCCTGGATGTGCTGGCTGGCGATTTCGCGCACGCGGGCGTTCTTGATCTTGACCAACTCCTTCTCGATGAGGGCATTGCCCTTAGCAACGGTGTCCTCGCTGGCGAAGTCCATGAGGTACTCTTTGAGCGTCATGAGCGCATTGGGTGTGCAGATGTCGCCGATCTTGCCGCCCTTGCACAATTCCATGAAGCGGTCACCCGTGCGACCCGAACGGTAGCAGGCGGTGCAGAAGCTGGGGATATAGCCTATGCTCAGCAGCCAGTTGATGACCTCGTCGAGGGTGCGCGTGTCGCTCACGTCAAACTGTGCCGTCTCGTCGTGACGTTCAACGGTGGTGTAACCGCCAACGCTGGTGCGGCTGCCGCCGCTGATTTGCGATACGCCCAGGTCGAGCACCTTGGCGCGCACGCTTTGGCTCTCGCGCGTCGAGATGATCATGCCGGTGTAGGGCACTGCCAGGCGGATAACGGCGATGATGCGGCAGAAGATGTCATCGGGCAGCACGTCGGGGAATTCGTCGAGGGTGATGTCCTCGGCAGGACAGATGCGCGGCACACTGATGGTGTGAGGGCCGACGCCGAAGCGTGCCTCCAGGTGCTCGGCATGCATCAGCAGGCCCACGAAGTCGTAGCGGTAGGTCGTCAGACCGTACAGCACGCCGATGCCCACGTCGTCACAGCCGCCCAACTGGGCACGGTCCATGGCCTCGGTATGGTAGCAGTAATTGCTCTTGGGGCCCGTCGGGTGCAGGGCCTCGTAGTTCTTGCGGTTGTAGGTCTCCTGGAAGAGGATGTAGGTGCCGATGCCGGCGGCCTTCAGCTTCTCGTAGGCCTCGACCTCGGTAGCGGCGATATTCACGTTCAGGCGGCGGATTTCTCCGTTGCCCACCTTGGTATTATAGATGGTGTGGATCGACTCCAGGATGTACTCCAGCGGGTTCATCACGGGGTGCTCGCCGGCCTCCAGGGCAATGCGCTTGTGGCCCATCTTGACCAAGGCCTCGACCTCGGCGCGGATTTCGTCCTGCGACAGTTTCTTGCGGGGAATGGTCTTGTTGATGGCGTGGTAGGGGCAATAGACGCACCCGTTGATGCAGTAGTTCGACAGGTACAGCGGCGCGAACATCACGATGCGGTTGCCGTAGAAGCGAAGTTTCACATCCCGGGCCAGCTGCTCGTAACGCTCGATCAGGTCCGGCTGGTCGCAGTCGAGCAATACGGCTGCCTCGCGGTGGGTCAAGCCCTTGCACAGGGCGGCCTTGTCAATAATCTGCTCTATCAGCGCACGGTTACTCTTGTTCTTTTCGGCGTAGGATAGGGTTTCTAATATTTCGCTGTCGTCGATGAATTCATCGGCATAGTTTGACTTGACGTTATACATGATATTATCTGTAGTAGTTATTAGTTGTTTCAACCTGCAAATATAATAATAAAAACAACAAGATGCATCTTTTGCCCGCAAAAAAAGGTATATCGCTCTGGTGCGGGTGGCACAGGGGCCAGTTTTCTACATTAAAAAATGTTGTTTCGGTTGTTTGAGTTGTTTTTATTACTACTTTTGCAGGTTGTATTCACAATAATACAAGGCATTGACGACGTTTAGAGGTCTTCATATCATCCTTGCGATGGCGGTGGCTGTGTTGCTGCTGCCCTTGTCGTTGTTTGGACAGGTCCAGGCTCCGGTCATCGACCTGAACCAGGCGGTGGATTCGATTGTGCAGACCCAGGGAGACTCGGTGGCTCCGGCCAGAGCGTTCGTGACGCGCGACACGAGCCGCTTTGTGAAGGAACGCGTGGACCTGGACCACGTCGTTGAATTCAATGCCAAGGACAGCATCATCCTGTTCGGCCGCAACCACGCCGTGATGTACGGTGGCAGCAAGATTCTGTACGGCGACATCGACATGACCGCTTCCCAAATCAGCATGGACATGGACAGCAGCCAGGTGCAGGCCATCGGCATCGCCGACAGTGTGGGCGACCTGGTCGGTAACCCGGTGTTCAAGGACAACAGCGGCGAGTACGAGTCGCGGGAGATGAAGTACAACTTCAAGACGCAGCGCGGCTACATCACCGACATCGTCACCGAGCAGGGCGAGGGCTTCCTCACTGGCGGCATCACCAAGAAGACCGAGGACGACTATTACTACATCAAGGACGGACGCTACACGACCTGTGAGGACCATGACCACCCCCACTTCTACTTCCAGCTGACCAAAGCCAAGGTCAAACCCAAGAAAAACGTCGTGACGGGTCCGGCCTACATGGTGCTTGAGGACCTCCCGCTGCCTATCGCGGTGCCGTTCGGCTTCTTCCCCTTCAGCGAGAAGTACCAGAGCGGTATCCTGATGCCTACCATCGGCGAGGACTACAACCGCGGCTTCTACCTGCGCAACGGCGGCTATTACCTCGCGCTGAGTCAACATGCCGACCTGGCCATCACCGGCGAGATCTACACGCGTGGCTCGTGGGGCTTGTCGGCCCAGTCGTCCTACAGTTGGCGATACAAGCACTCGGGTTCGTTCAGTGTCAATTACCTCACCACCGTCACGGGCGAGAAAGGCGACCCCGACTACAACAAGATGCGCAACTTCCAGGTGCTGTGGAACCATACCCAGAGCCCTAAGGCCAACCCCTACATGACCTTCTCGGCAAGCGTCAACTTTGCCACCACGGGCTATGCACGCAACAGCCTGAACACCTACTACACAAACGCATTTACCGAGAACACCAAGAGCAGCACCGTCAACCTGACCTACAAGATTCCCAACAGCAAGTGGAGCTTCTCGACCACGGCCAACGTTTCTCAGCGCACCGCCGACTCGACCATCACAGTCTCGTTCCCCAACCTGACCATCACCATGAGCCAGACGGCTCCGTTCAAGCGCAAACGCGCTGTCGGCGACGAGCGTTGGTATGAAAAAATCAAGGTGAGCTACACGGGACGTTTCCAGAACTCGTTGACGGCCAAGCAGGACGAGTTCATTCACAAGAATCTTGTCAAGGATTGGCGCAACGGCATGAGCCACTCGGTGCCGGTGCAGGCGACGTTCAACGTGATGAAATACTTCAACATCACACCCACGTTGTCGATGAACGACCGCATGTACACCAGCAAGATACGACAACAATGGGACCCCAATGCCAGCGCGATAGTGAGGGATACGACCTATGGATTCTATAACATCTTTGACTTCAGCTTCGGCGTGTCGGTCAGCACCAAGGTGTACGGCTTCTTCAAGCCCTTGAAGTTCCTGGGCAAACTCAGTGAGAAAATCCAGATGATTCGCCACGTGATGACGCCCAACATCTCGTTCTCGGCAGCTCCCGACTTCGGTTCTCCCTTCTGGGGTTATTATGGAATTCTGGACTATGAGGACCGCAACGGTGTTCACCACAACTCGCGCTACAGCTACTTCCAGCACTGCCTCTACGGCAACGCCCCGAGCACCAAGTCGGGAACCATCTCGTTCAACATCGCCAATAACCTCGAGGCCAAGGTCAAGAGTGAAAGCGACAGCACTGGCTACAAGAAGATTTCGCTCATCGAGAATTTCACCCTGAGCCAGTCGTGCAATCTCGCCGCCGACTCGATGAAGTGGAGCAACCTCAACACGAGCATCATGCTCCGCCTCACCAAGGGCTTCAACCTCAACCTGAATGCCACCTGGGATGTCTATAAATATGCCGTCAACGAGGCCGGCACTCCGGTGAGAATCAACAAGCTGCGTCTGTTCAACGGCGGCGGATGGGGACGCTTGTCCAGCACGGGCACCTCGTTCTCCTACACCTTCAACAACGATACGTTCAGGCGCAAGAAGGACACGAGTAAATCTAACTCCCGCGAAGACCAAAAAAATACGCAGACTGACGCCAACGCCGAGAATCGCGACGGCGAGGAAAAGGAACCCACGGGCCCCGCTACCGATCTGCAACTCATCGATGGTTACGCCAAGTGGGATTGTCCCTGGAGCCTGACGGTGAACTACTCGTTGGCCTACGGCTACGGCACGTTCAACTACAAAAAACTGGAGTACAACGGCAAGTGGACCCAGAACCTGAGTTTCAACGCCAACATCAGGCCTACCAAGAACTGGTCCATCACGGCATCGGCGAGCTACAACTTCGACACCCACAAGATTGCCTACATGAACTGCACCGTCTCCCGCACGATGCACTGCTTCGAGATGAGTGCCAGCTTCGTCCCCGTCGGCCCCTATAAGAGTTACAACTTCCACATTGCCGTCAAGTCGTCCATCCTCCAGGATGTGAAGTATGACAAGCATTCCAGCATCAATAATGGTGTCACTTGGTATTAGAATTTGCCGCCTCTGGGCTTTGCTCTGGGTTGCCGCTTGCGTGCTGCCGCTCAGCGCTCAGCATTTGCAGGAGGGCGACCTGCTCTTCGCCTGTACCGACACGGCTAACGCCATCACGGCGGTCACCAGTGGGGTAGAGGGCTTGGCCATCGACCACGTGGGCATCGTGCACCGCATCGGCGGCACCGACGGCCCCCTGTTTGTCATCGAGGCCGTGAAACCCGTCGTCCGCCTCACGCCCATCGACGACTTCCTCAATGCGGGCGCCATGGTCGTTGTCGGGCGCGTCAATGTCGATGTTGACATGCCGCAGTCTGTCCGACGCTGCCTGGCGATGGTGGGGCGTCCCTATGATGACCTCTATCAGCCGGGTGACAGCGCTGTCTATTGCAGCGAGTTGGTCCAGATGAACTATGTGGGCTGTGACGGGCAGCTGATCTTCGACACGGTGCCGATGTCGTTTCACGACGAGACGGGACGCGTCACCGACTACTGGACTGAGTTTTACCGGCAGCGGGGCATGCAGGTGCCCGAGGGTGCTCCCGGAACCAACCCCGGTGAACTCTCGCGCCGCCCCCAAGTGAAAATTATCGGAAAATACCCCCTTGCGTTATGATATTTTTCTTTTCAGGAACCGGCAACACCCGCTTCATCGCCACGCAGCTGGCTCAGGCTACCGGCGACCGTCTCATCGGCATCGCTTCGGCTGTATTGAACAATCAATACGATTACGTGTTAGAACCCGATGAGCGCATCGGCTTCTGTTTCCCCATTCATGGATGGCGACCGCCGTTCATCGTGAGGGACTTCGTGAAGCGTTTGCGCCTGGAGGGGTATCACGGGCAGTTCTGCTACGCGTTTGCCACCTGCGGCGACGACGTGGGCCTCACGTTCGACTACCTCAGGGACGACTTGCTGGCTGCGGGCATCACGCTCGACAGCGTGTTCTCGACCATCATGCCCGAGACCTACAATTTCCCCTTCATCGACCAGGTGGATACCCCCGAGAGTGCCCGCGCCAAGATTGACGCCGCCCGTGAGCGCCTCGCCCGGCTGATGCCCGATATCGTGGGTCGCCACCGTGGTGTCAAGCAGATTAACGCCAGCCGCTGGCCGCGCACCAACAGCCGCTTGCTGGGCAGCTTTTTTGTCAAGCATTGGGTGACCGACACCAAGTTTACTGTCGATGCCGATGCCTGTACCCGTTGCGGCAAGTGCCGTGCGGTCTGTCCGGTAGGAAATATCGATTGTAGCGACGGCAACCCGCCTCGTTGGCTCCACAACGGCCTGTGCACCACTTGTTTTGCCTGCTACCATCATTGCCCGACCCATGCCATCGATTTTGCGGGCCGCACCCGTGGAAAACGGCAATATTATTTTAAGGATTAGACCATTTTGTGGTCAGAAAAACCCCTATCTGAAAACTTTTTACTATCTTTGTAGGTTTTAAGTGAAGAACCTCCTGCATTGGGTACATTTATATCCATATTAATCGGTTGTGTGTCAATAGGTATTATCCTGTCGGCACCGATGGGTCCTATTGGTATCCTCTGCATTCAGCGCACCCTGAACAAGGGACGTAATTCTGGCTTCTTCACCGGAATCGGTGCCGCCGCCAGCGACTTGTTCTACTGCTTGCTCGTCGGCCTGGGAATCTCGCTGGTGACCGACTTCATCGCCGACCATGTCAACATCCTGCAGATCATCGGCAGTGCCATCCTGATTGTCTATGCGCTCTACATGATTGTCCACAACCCCGTGAGCCAGATTACCGAGAACATCGACCAGCGCGAGGACAAGTGGCGTGATGCCGTGACGGGTTTCCTGTTCACCTTGAGCAATCCCCTCATCATCTTCCTGGTTGTCCCCCTGTTCGCGCGATTCGGTTTCCCCTTGCCCGAATATAAGTTCTACCATGTCATCTTCGGCTATGCCTCCATCGTCCTGGGCGCCTTGCTGTGGTGGGCCGTCATCACGTTCTTTGTCGACAAGGTCCGCTCCCACTTCAACATCCGCTCAATGTGGCTCATCAACCGCATCATCGGCACCATCATCCTCATCCTCTCCCTCTACGGCCTCGTCACCGGCACCATCGCCTATCTCCAGGAGCTCCAAGTCATCTAGCACTCCCCGTCATCTCCCGTCATCTCCCGCCGTGTCCCGTCGGCTCCTGTCATGTCCCGTCAGCTCCCGTCGTCTCCCGTGGGGTCCCCGTCGCCCCCGTCGCGCGCGTCGTGTCCCGTGGGCCGCGGCTCTGCCGCGGTGTTTAGTCCCCTCCGTTCTCTCCGTTCTTTCCGTTTTCTCCGTCCTGCGGCAACGGCAAGGCGAGGCGCCCACGGTCGTGGACACCTCGCCTGATAAAAGCTTTACCCTATAGATGATTAGTACTTCTTCACCTCGATCTCGCCGTTCAGTACAGCTGCAGCGTTCTCGGCAAGAGCCGACATCTCATCCTCGCCGGGATAAACGTGAACGGGAGCCATCCAGCCGATGCGCTTCTTGAGCTCATCTACCATGTACTGCCAGTAGGCGATACCGCCGGTGATGATGATGGCATCCATCTTGCCGCACAGCACGGCACCCTTCTCGGCGATAGCCTTGGCGATATGATAGATCATCGCGTCGATGACGAGCTTGGCATGTTCGTCGCCGTTGTTCATCATCTTCTCGCACTCGATCATGTCGGTCGTGCCCAGGTGTGAGAATACGCCACCCTTACCCGAGATCATCTTCAGAATCTCGTCTTTGCTATATTCACCGCTGAAGCACAGGTTCACCAGCTCCTTTGCGGGAAGGCTACCGGCGCGCTCGGGTGAGAACGGACCTTCGCCGTCCAGGGCGTTGTTCACGTCAACGGCGCGGCCGTGATCGTGGGCTGCTACCGAGATACCGCCGCCCAGGTGGGCAACGATGAGGTTCAAATCCTCGTAGCGCTTATCGTTCTCCCTAGCGAAGCGGCGGGCGATGGCGCGCTGGTTCAGGGCGTGCCAGATGCTCTCGCGCTTGAACATTGCCAGACCGCAGATGCGGGCATAGTCGTTCAACTCGTCGGTCACAACGGGATCGGCGATGTAGCAGGGACAACCCAGGCCCTTGGCGATCTCATTGGCAATCACACAACCCAGGTCGCAAGCGTGCTGGTGCTCGCTGGCATAGGTGGCCTGAATCATGTTATCGTCAACGGCATACACACCGCCAGGAAGGGGCTTGGTCAAACTGCCGCGTGCAACAATGGCATCAAACTTGACGGGAATACCGGCTTTCTCAAGCTCGTTGAGAATCATTTTGCGGCGGAAGTCAAACTGGTCAGTAATCTTGGCAAACGGGGCTAACTCCTCGGCTGCATGACGGATGACTTTAATCAAGCGGGGCTCGCCGTCCTCAACGACAGCCATTTTGGTGGAAGTGGAACCAGGATTGATGACTAAGATAATCATATTATCAGTTTAATAGTTAATGGTTGAAATTATATAGTAATCAGACAGTTAATATCTCTTAACTCTTATCTAAAGAAACTTACTCGGCTGCCATGGTGGCTACAGCAAGGCTGTAGAACTTAGACTGAGCGCTGTCGGCACGAGAGGGAACAACGGCGGGGCACTTGGCACCCAGCAGCAGACCAGCGGTGCTGGCGCCGGCAAACAGGGTGATGGCCTTGTAGAAGACGTTACCGGCTTCGATGTCGGGCATGATGAGCACGTCGCTGTCACCTTGCAGGGGGGACGTCAGACCCTTGGCCTCCATAGCGTGAAGGCTGCAGGCGCACTTGGCATCCAGCGGGCCGTCAACGATGCACTTGCCCAGCTCTCCCTTGTTGGCCATGTCGATGATCACGGGATAATCCTCGGTGAAGGGGAAGTGCTTGCCGTTGACCTTCTCGGTGCAGTGGATCAGGGCCACCTTGGGCTCCTCGACGCCGAAGTTGCGGGCCACGTTGGCCATGTACTTCACCATCTCGACGCGCTGCTCGCGGTTGGGATAGGGGATAACAGCTGCATCGGTGAAAATCAGGAATTTGTGATATGTCGGAATCGATGCCACGGCAGCATGGGTCAGCACGTTGCCCTTGGGCAGAATGCCGGTTTCCTTGTTCAGCACGGCACGAAGCAGGTTGTCGGTGTTGATCAGACCTTTCATCAGCACATCGGCTTTGCCTTCGCGGACCAGGCCAACAGCCTTGGCGGCAGCGTCGTCGGCGTCGCTGGCGTCAACAAAACTCATGTTGGCGGCAAAGGGCTTGAGTGCATCATTGGCCTTGAGTTTTTCCTCACAGCCCACAAAGATGGCCTCGATGAAGCCGGCCTCCAGTGCCTGAGCACATGCGGCGGGGGTTTTCTCATCGGCTGCCCATACGACAGCTACACGTTTTTTCACATTGTTCTCCTTGAGGTGAGCAAGAAGCTCGTCAAAATTCTTAATGGTATTCATTTATAAAAATGTATGAAAGAAGTTAATGGTTTTTGATGCCCAAAATTACTACAAATTTGCAACATGGCACAATTTTTTTAGAGAATTTATCCTTTTATCGGATAACTGGAAAAAAAGTAGTACATTTGCGTCAGTATTAACCATAATCAAACTAGAGTAAAAATGATACTTAACGGAATTTTGGGCTTTATGAACTTCGGGACGGGCGAGATCATCGCTATCGTCCTGGTCATCCTGTTGCTCTTCGGCGGCAGGAAGATTCCCGAACTCATGCGTGGCCTCGGCAAGGGAGTCAAGAGCTTCAAGCAAGGCATGAACGAGGTCGAGGACGAGCTCAAGAAGCCCCTCGAGGACCTCGACAAATCCGACAAAACCAACAAAAGCGACAAAGCTTAAACAACGCTCACGCATTGACGCCAAGCCGCTGTTTTGATGATGAAACGTCGGCTTTTGCGTGAAGTTCTTGTCAGGGTCCGATGGCTGAGGAGAAATTGCAGGAAATGTCGTTCTGGGATCACATCGACGCGCTGCGCTCGGTGCTGATTCGCATGGTCGTTGTCCTGGTGGCGGTGATGCTGGCCTTGTTCTTTGTCATGCCCACCATCTTTGACGCGGTCATTCTGGCGCCATGCCACGGCGATTTCGTGCTCTACCGCCTCTTTGAGCGGATGACCTCGTCGGTCCCCTGGCTGCCCCAGTTCACCGCACAGGGCTTTGAGGTAGAGCTCATTAACATCAAGCTCGCCTCCCAGTTCTTCATCCACATGTCATCCTCGTTCTGGCTGGCCCTGGTGTTGACCTTCCCGCTCATGCTCTATTTCCTGTGGACCTTCATCGCGCCTGCGCTCTATCCCGGCGAGAAGCGCGGCGTCAAGTTGGCCTTTTTCATCGGCTGTGTCATGTTCTTCGTCGGCGTCGCCGTGGGTTACTTCGTCGTTTTCCCCGTGACCCTGCGTTTCCTTGCCGACTACCACGTGAGCCAGATGGTACCTAACCAGATTTCCCTCGACAGCTACATGGACACCTTCCTGATGCTCATTTTCGTCATGGGCATCATCTTCGAGCTGCCCTTATTGGCCTGGCTCATGGGCTCCCTCGGTGTGTTAACTCGCAGTTTCTTCACCACCTACCGCCGTCATGCCGTCGTCGTCCTCCTCGTCCTCGCCGCCCTCATCACCCCCACCGGCGACCCCTTCACCCTCATGGTCGTCTTCCTCCCCATCTACCTCCTCTACGAGCTCAGCGCCTTCCTAGTCCCCCGCTCCCATTAAGGTTACCCCACCATCCATCCTCCCTTCTTGTTTCCCGCCGCCCCCGCCGCGCGTGTTGCTCCCGTCATCCCGGTTGCGCGCGTCGTGTCCCGTGGGCCGCGGCTCTGCCGCGGTGTTGCTCCCGCCGCTCCCGTCGCTCCCGTTGCGCGCGTCGTGTCCCGTGGGCCGCGGCTTTGCCGCGGTGTTGCCCCCGTCGCCCCCGTGATAAAAAAGGAAGGGAGCCCCCACTCGAGAGGCTCCCCCTTTGTTAATTAGATGACCGTCACTTGATTACATCATCGACAGTACATAGTTAATCAACATCGTAACGTCGGTGATATTGATGTTCTCGTCATCATTCATATCCGAGTTATCGAAGTCGATGTTGTCATAGTTGTCGTTCTGGATAGCGCTGATCAGGATGGTAACATCGGTGATGTTCACAACCTCGTCGCCATTCACGTCACCCTTCATGCCTGCGGGAGGAACTTCACCCTTCTGATAGGAGAAGGTTGCTTTGGGCATGAACGGCACGAAGTAGGTGGACATGCCATCAAAGTCAAACGAGGTGTAAATGGCAACGTTGTCGGGCTCGGTCGGCGTGCCGTAGAAGTAGGTCGGACTGTAGTTGGTAACACCGGCTTCGGTAACCAGGCACTCAACCAGCAGGTTGCCGCCGTTGTACTCAAACGGCTCATCGAAGAAGATCTCCAGGTCGGTGCTGTTGAGGACGGGAGATACGGTGCCCACAACAGTCAGTTCCGTCTCGGGAGTAGCCTCGGCAAATACGGTATTGTCAACGGTCTTGAGCGACACTTGGATGGTACCGCCCTTCATCTGCACTTGGCCCCTGGTGTAGAACTTCAGGGCAGTGATCTTGCCGCCTACCATGTCGGTCAGCAGGTTGGCGGGATAGATAACCTGGCCGCGGGTGTTCACGATGTCGATGTCGGTGCCGTAGATGGGAACGAAGCTGGCGTAGTCGGTCTCGTCACCGGCGGTTACCTCGTCGGCAGCCTCCATGGCGGTGCCGTGCAGGGCAACTTCGAGGATTCCTGCCTGGCCGCAGTCGATGGTGAGCGTGCCCTCATAGGTGCCCTCGGCCATCGGAGCGAACGTAATGGGAACCTCAACCGACTGACCGGCAGTGAGAACAAGGTTGGGAACCTCGACACTGAACGGGGCATCTACGCTGAACGACGGAGTGAAACCGTTCAGGCCGTTGTTGGTGAGAACCACGGTCTGCACGTCCTCACGCTCGGCGCGAATGGTGTTGAAGGTCACCTCGCCAGGAACAACCTTGGCCGAGTATTCGGCAGTTGTTCCGTAGTCAAACGTGGTCTTGGGAATGAATCTTTCGATTTCGCCGCGGGAGATGCCACTGTAGTTGGTGGGACGGTCGCCGACGAACGAAATGAAGCAGTAATTGGTTGCTACAGCCTGTAAGGTGGCGTCAAACACCAGGTTGCCGCCGTTATAGTGGTAGGGCGTGTCAAACACGATCTCTACTTCTCTAACGCCTTCAACGAGGCTCAACGTAGCCACATGGGTCAGACCTTCGACATAAGTTTGTCCCTGATAGGTCGTCTGGGTCGTTTCACCCAGCGAAATCTTGATCTGGCCTCCGCTCTCGGTCATATCGTCCCACAGGTAGAACTTCATCGAGTTGATGACCTCGCCAGTCATCTCAGCCAGCTCGGCGGCAGGGTAGATTACCTGACTGCGGGTACCCACCTCATCGAGGTAAACGAAGTTGATGGGCAGAGTGTTGCTCGAGTAATCACCATATTCAAATACGGTCAACTGATTGGTTGCCTGGGCAGGCACGAACATGACCAGCGCCATAAGCGCAGCCCACAAGAGTTTAATACTTTTCTTCATAAATAATAATAAGGTAGAAGTTTGATAAATTGGTTGGTTTGATAAATTGGTTAATTGGTTAACATAGTGCTTTTTGAGTAATCGTTTTTAAACAGGAACACTTCTTCTTTTAGGCAGAAATGTCTATAAATTGATTTTATGCACTATTTGTGGACAAAGTTACTGCTTTTATTCAAATTGACCAACTTTTTTACCAACAATTGACAAAAATGCCCGTCGCTTTAGCGCGTGAAGGAGTAAGGCGCGTCGGCCGAGGCGGTGCCGCGCCGCGTATTGGGCGCTTCACCCATCCTGAAGTGGATGGCACCTCCGTCCAGCAGGGTGGCGTGGTCAAGGTAGTTGCGGCTGTACTGCTTGCCGTTGAGGATCATCGACTGGATGTAGCAGCCCTCGCCATCGCGCGTGAGCGTCATGTTCTTGCCGTTCTCCAGATGGAGCGTCACCTTGTCAAAATAGGGCGTTCCCATCACATACTGGTTGCTGCCAGGGCACACGGGATAGAACCCCAGGGCCGAGAACACATACCAGGCCGACGTCTGCCCGTTGTCCTCGTCGCCGCAGTAGCCGTCGGGCGAGGCGCTGTACAGGCGGTCCATCACCTGGCGCACCCAGTATTGCGCCTTCCACGGCTGCCCGCCGTAGTTGTACAGGTAGATCATGTGCTGGATGGGCTGGTTGCCGTGGGCGTAATTACCCATGTTCATGATCTGCATCTCGCGTATCTCGTGGATGGTGAAGCCGTAGTAGCTGTCGTCAAACACCGGCGGAACGGCAAATACCGAGTCCAGCATCGCGCAGAACGTCTTCTTGCCGCCCATCAGGTCAATCAGGCCCTGCGGGTCGTGGAACACGCTCCATGTGTAATGCCAGCTGTTGCCCTCGGTGAAGGCATCGCCCCATTTCAATGGACTGAAAGGGGACTGGAAATCACCGTCCTGGAGGCGACCTCTCATCAGCTTGCTTTCCGCATCAAACACGTTGCGGTAATTCATCGCACGGTCGGCAAAGGGCCCAATCTCTTCTTCGGGCTTGCCCAGGGCTTGGCCCAGGCGGTAGATGCACCAGTCGTCATAGGCATATTCCAGCGTCCTGGCTACACTCTCGTTGATGCCAACATCATAGGGGATATAACCCAGATCATTGTAATACTCATGACCCAGGCGGCCCGTGGAGCCCACTTCGGGGTGAACCGCCCCGCTGCCGTGCATGAGCGCGGCCCACAATTGGTCGATATCATAACCGCGCAGCCCCTTCAGGTAAGCGTCGGCAACCACCGAGGCGCTGTTGTTGCCCACCATGCAGTTGCGGTGCCCGGGACTGGCCCACTCGGGCAGGAAACCGCTCTCGAGCCACGTGTTCACTAGCCCTTCCTGCATCCATGTGCCCATCGTGGGATATATCAGGTCAACAAACGGCATCAGGGCACGGAAGGTGTCCCAGAACCCCGTGTCGGTAAACATCCGCCCGGGCAACACCTGGCCGTTATACGGGCTGTAGTGGACGGGCTGCTCGTTGGCGTCAATCTCGTAGAAGCTGCGGGGAAACAGCACCGAGCGGTACAGGCATGAGTAGAAAGTGCGCAGGTGGTCGATATCGCTGTCCTCCACCTCGATGCGTCCCAGCACCTCGTTCCACCGTTGGCGACTCTGGCACTTAACGCCCTCCAGGTCATTGTTACCCAGTTCCCGAAGGTTCAGCAGGGCCTGCTCGGGGCTGATGAACGATGAGGCCACGCGGGCGCTGACTTGCTCACCGCGGCGGGTGTTGAACGTCACGATGGCTCCCGCATGGTTGCTGGTCATCTTGGCTTGGCCGCGATGCAGCACGCTGTCGTCTACCGTGTAATAGTCCTTGAACGGCTTGTCAAACTCGATGACAAAATAATTCTTGAAGCCCTCGGGTACACCGCCGCTGTTGCGCGTCGTGTAGCCGTAGATGGTGCGGTTGTCGGGTGCGATGGTGATTGCCGACCCCTTGTCAAAGGCGTCGATCACGACGTTGGCCTGCTCGGTCTCGGGGTAGGTGAAACGCAGCATGGCGGCGCGCTCGGTGGGAGCCACCTCGGCGGTCACGTCATAGTCGGCAAGATACACTTTATAGTAATAAGGTGTCGCCGTCTCGGCCTTGTGAGAGAACCAACTGGCGCGCTCGTTCTCGTCCCACACGGGCGAGCCCACTGTGGGCATCAGCGAGAACTGCCCGTAGTCGTTGATCCACGGGCTGGGCTGGTGCGTCTGCTTGAAGCCGCGTATCTTGTTGGCACCGTAGGTGTATTGCCACCCGTCGCCGTTCTTGCCTGTCTGCGGCACCCAGAAGTTCATGCCCCACGGAATGGCGATGGCGGGATAGGTGTTACCGGTCGATAATGCAAAACTCGACTGCGTCCCCACCAGTGTGCTTACATAATCCACTGGCTCAATGCTCACTGCCGACGCTGCCACTGCGGTCCAGATCAGCAAGAGGAGGATAAATGGTTTTTTTCTCATGACAACAGCGCAAATTGAATCGAAATAGAAATTTTGAGCAAAATTACATAATTAAATTGTAAAATTGTCATAAATTTCATATATTTGCAGCAATATTATTATCTCCGTACTTTTAACCTTTAATCTTTGGATAATATGAAAAGAATTCTACTATTTGCCGCAGTTGCCCTGATCGTGTCAACCGCAGGCGCACAGATGAAAAGCAAGACACAGTGCATTGCCGAGGGCATTAACCAAAGCGCTGTGGTGCAAAACGGGTCAAAGGCATCTCCATGCAAGACAACTTCTAGAAGAGCGCTCGGGCCGGTTGCTCAACGTCCACAGTTATCTCCGGTGAAATTATCTGAGGTTACCACGACTCGGGAAATGAAGATGCGTGACCCCTCTACGCTACAGCGCCGAGCACCCAAAGGTCCCTCCAGTGATGGACAGCCCAGTACTTTCTACCGTCGTCCTGCCGGTATGTTTAGTTCAATATTGTTTTACGATAAGACTTATAAAGATTATTTTTTTTCTAATTGTCTGTTCTTGTTGGCGAAACCTTACGCCGAATACTATTGGTCGGGGACTTCAAGCAACGCCAACAGTTCAACAAGTTATGGCTGGACTTTTAATCCTGTAGCAGATTTTACTGATCTCCTTGAAGGATCTGACACTTGCTATATCGATTATCAATCTTGGGCATATAGCACCTTACCGGCAGGTGGCATGTATACTGCTCCTATATTCGGTGCCTATGATGGGCGTATTGACGATAGCAATGTGGTGCCTGATATCTATCAATACGGTAACTACAGTTTTGAAAAAGACAGCACTGGTACTTGGATGCCTATCAAGAACACAAGCATAGTAGGCGCTTTTGAAAATCCTAATGAAATTGCCGCTCTTTGGGGGGACAATTCTCTTGGATGCGTGCCCTTATGGTCAAGCAAGTCGTTCATTTCTGGTGGCTATTCGGGCAACTATGATGACCGCTTCATATTAACAGACATATCTGGTGCAATTCCTTATGGTGACAATGAGATGGGATGGTGGTTTGGTAAAAACGGACAACACGTCGATGGCATGGCTCAGGCTTTTGAGAAGCCCCAGCATCCCTATTTGCTCAATAAAGTCTATGTGCTTGTGGATAATTTGACTCTTAGTGGCGATGTCGAGATGACTTGTAAGGTATATAAATTAAATGATATTCCTGCCTATGAAGATGAGCCCGTTGTCCTGCCTGAAGAACCAGGGGAACTCGTTGCTCATGGCAGGGCGCTTGTCACTCCCGATCTTATTACTGACCCTTATTTAGAAGAAGCAACGCTCGCTTTCACGTTGTATGACGAGACGGGTGCTGAGTTCCGGCCCGTCATCGATTATCCTATGCTTGTGGTTTTGGATGGCTATAATGATGCGGATATGGAAGACTTGATTGATTTCACCACCCATTGTTCCTATATTTGGGATTATGATGAAGGCTATGGCGAATTGGTCTATCTCAAGTATGAACATCCTCTTCTTGATGAACAAGGAAATGCTGTATTGGATGAGAATGGCAATAGAATTTATACCGGTGAATATGAGTGGTCTGGCGCCAATTCTCTCTTCTCTGTTGAGGTGAAGCTCGGTTTATCTATCTTCATTGATGTTTTACAACCCTATGTCACCTTTGAGAATGTCCAAGAGGATGGACAATACTTGTTCCCTGCTGCTGGTGGTTATATGCAGAAAACTTGGCTTGACGGAACCTCTAACTGGGGTATCAGGTTCAAGACATCTTGTCCGTCGGCTGGTGGTGACTGGCGCATTACCTGCGAGGGTAGCGAAACCTTGCCCAGTTGGTTGAACGTCAGTCTTACAGATTTCGTTAACGCCACTGGATTCCATGGGGTGCGTGCCAATGTGTCGGCCTTGGCTCTGCCCAGTGGAACAACTTACCGCGAGGCCGTCGTCAGGTTCGAGATTCCGGGCGATTACATCGAGTATAAATTCATGCAAGGGACGCCACCCGCTGGACTCAGGGGGGACGTGAATAACGATGGCAACGTCAACGTCAGCGACGTGGCTGCATTAATCAACATCGTGCTGAGCGGCTCATCCAGTGGGCCGACGGCCGACGTGAACGCCGACAGCAGGGTCAACGTCAGCGATGTGGGCAGGTTGATTAACATCATCCTCGGCGATGAGACCCCTGCCTTGATTGTAAGCGGAAACAGGGACTTTACCGTCAACGGCGTGACTTTCAAGATGATTGGCGTCCAGGGAGGTACCTTTGCCAGGGGTAATACTCGCAATCAATATAATAGCGGGGGTGGTAGTGCACACAGGGTGACCCTGTCCGATTATTATATTGGCCAGACCGAGGTGACCCAAGCGCTATGGCAGGCGGTCATGGGTTCTAACCCGAGTAACTTCACTGGGGATCCGAATTGTCCGGTGGAGATGGTATCTTGGAACCAGTGCCAGGAGTTTATCACCAAACTGAATCAGATGACGGGGATGAACTTCCGTTTGCCCACCGAGGCAGAGTGGGAATTTGCCGCTCGCGGAGGCATCAAGAACCGCGGCACTGAGTTTTCGGGCAGCAATGTCCTGGATAATGTGGCGTGGTATAACGAGAATGCTGACGGCACAACACATCCTGTCGGCACCAAGGCACCCAACGAGTTGGGAATCTATGACATGAGCGGTAATGTCTTTGAGTGGTGCCAGGACTGGTATGGTTTCTCTGCTTATACTATTGATGGCCAGGTTAATCCCACGGGTCCAACCGAAGAAGATTCGAACAATTGTCGCGTCATTCGTGGCGGCAGTATAGATTATGGCGAACTGTATTGCCGCTGTTCGCGACGCTGGAGCGACGAACCAGTGTCGCGCTGGAAGGACCAAGGTCTGCGTTTAGCCTTGTAAGCAACACATCCGCTTGACCGAATAGTCTGGCGCCTCGAGGACGACAATCCGTCCCCCGAGGCGCCGTTTTTCTGCCTCGGTAACTCTCGTCGCAGCCCTTGCCGTTCAAGTGGAACTATTCAAAATGGTAGTTTTTCGTGCTGATTGTTTCAAATATATAACAATTATAAGGGAAATAACGATTTTTTTGTATTTTTGCAAACAGAATTAAAGATAACCAAGATTCAAGAGTACTTTTTTAATGAAGAAAGCCTATTCTTGAATTCAGTTTACGTTTTTAACCCAAAATGACAATTATGTATTAGTTCATATTTTATTAACTTTAAACTTTTAAGTATTTATGAAAAAATTATTATTTTTACTTTTAGGTTTAACTGTAGCTGTTTCTGCTTCGGCTGGTGTTCAGACCAAGGCCGCTAGCAAGAAGGCAACAGTGAACACTTCAGTTAACATTGGTAAGAGCGTTAATGTTCAATTTGAGAAGCCGTTAATCAACAGGCTTAACACTCTTACAGCCAATCCGATGTCTTTCAAGGCTCCGGCAAGGTATGACATCCCTGATGGCTATGTGGCAGTGACTCTTGAAGCCCACGACGTATGGGGTGATGGCTCCGGCTACCAGATGCTGTTTGATGCCGACGCTACCGCTGTTACCGACACGATTATCGTTCCTAACCTGAATAATTTTGAACCTGGCGATCTGCCTCAATCATTCTATGATGAATTTGAGTACAAGATCCCGGAGGATGCTGACGGTGCGGTTGAAACTCAGAACATGGTGTTCGATGGCAGTATCACTATCTTGATGCCTGCTGGCGTTTATGACTGGGTTGTTCTGAATCCTAGTCCTAATACAAATCCTGAGTATAATCGTTTCTGGGTTCCTGGATTAAATGGTAAGTACAGTCAATTCGAGTTCGTCGCAGGTCTTGTTTATCACTTCACTATTGTGGATGATAGCGAGTATGGCGATAATGTTACCCTTCAGATTCAAGAGCCCGGCTCAGCTTTAACAGTTCCCGAGAATGTAGCCGTAGAGGAAGGTGACGTCTTTGCTAATGTAACTTGGGATGACGCCGACGACATGTCTTGGAACCTGCGCTGGAGGCCCTACAATCCCAATGCAGGTGAGACCTACGTTTGGAACTGGGATACCGATGAAAGTTTCGAGGGCTGGTCTGTATGGGATTCTGACGGTGACGGATTTAACTATGGCGTCCTGACTAATGCGAACTATGCAAATAGCGGTGAGAAATGCATGCTTTCTGAGAGCTATGATTTTGATAATTATGACGCGCTCGATCCCATGAACTTCTTGATTTCACCTGAAGTAAAACTTGATGGCACGTTGAAGGTTATGGCAAGAGCATACTCTGCCTCTTATCCTGATGGTTTTGCTGTATATGTGAATACAACTGGAAACCTCGTTGATATTGATAGTTGGCAGTTGGTTGGCCAGCCCATCACTTGCACCGATTCTTATCAGGAGTACACCTTCGACCTGAGTGAGTTTGAAGGTGTTACAGGTAATTTCGCCGTCGTTCACTGCAACAGCTATGACTGCTACTACCTGTTCGTCGATGATGTAACCCTCGAGATCCCCGGTGAAGAGGCTGCTGAATGGATCTATCCCGAGAACTACGTGGATGAGACCGAATTCGAAATCACCGGTTTGACCCCCGAGACCACTTATGAGGTACAGGTACAGGCCGTTGGTAACCTTGGTGGTTCTGCATGGACTGCATCTGAGATCTTCACCACCCTGCCTGCAGCTCCTGCAATTCCCGATGTTTACATGCTCGGTGGCAATATGGACAACTGGGTTCCCAACGAGGGCGTAAAGATGGACTATGACGAGGAGAGCAACCTCTACACGCTGAACTTCACCTTCGACGGCCGTCACGATGGCTTCAACTACTTCGGCTTCACCAAGGAGCTCGCCGAGGACAATGACCAGGGTGCTTGGGACTACATCGCTCCCTTCCGCTTCGGTGCTGTTTCCGAGGGTGACTTCGAGGTGAACGACGGTACGCTCAACATTGATATCTCCCTTATCGCCTTCAACGAGGGTGGTCAGGCCTTCAAGATCCCTGCTGGTGAGTATAACATGACCCTCGACCTTGAGAACATGACCCTCAAGATTGAGAAGGTTGAGGTTCCGCCCGTAGGCATGAAGGGTGACGTGAACGATGACCAGGTTGTGAACGTAACCGATGTTACCATCCTGATCAGCGCTATCCAGAACGACAACTATGACAACATCAACTTCTATAACTCGGATATGAATGATGACGAGAACATCAATATCACCGACGTAACGATGTTGATCAACTATGTATTGTCAATGATGTAATTTTTTCATAATCAGTGACAATAGTCACTGTAAATTAACGAGAGGGAGCCTCAATCAAGGCTCCCTCTTTTTGTTGTATCTGGTAAAGTGAATTTAGTGTCTCTGGTCATTGCTGTCCACTAAAAAGTTGAATTAGCTATTTTTCAGATTTTTGGATTTTATAAAAGGCTCAAAATCAATCATGTTTTTTATCAAGTCTCTCTGCGTCAACTGATTTGTGATTTCAAATCCGTTCGGCCCGAATAATGGTCTCTGGTAAACTGTAGATTCCGCCTGCTGTAGGGCCTCGCCTTGGCGTGGCCGCACCCTCCCAAATGATATAGGCCCTCGAAACCCTCCTAAAAGTCTCAAAGTGCCGACCTGTAGAGACGCAAAATCTTGCGTCTCCCCTCTCAAGGCGTTACAAACTCCCGTCCCCACAACGCGCCCCCGACCGGGGACGGCTCTCAGCGACCGGGGACGGCCCTTCTGGATGAAAAATGCCTGCATTTTTCGGACAGAAGAACCGTCCCCCCGTACCCTAACGTGAGTGTATATATTATATGTCAATGAGTTAGCCATCCGAGACCTGTAGAGACGCAAAATTTTGCGTCTCCCCTCGCAAGGCGTTACAAACTTCCCCCCCCCGTAACCTAATAAAATGTAATCCTTTCCACCTAATGCCCCCCCTACGGCCGGGCCTTCTTCCCGGTGCCCCATTTGCTGGGCTTGGGACCCATCGTGAGTTCAAGGGTGCCGCCGGCGATGATGTCGCGGTAGTCGATCCAGTTCTTGTCGTAGCGCTTGCCGTTCAGGCGGGCGCTCTGGACGTAGATGTTCTCGTCGCTGTTGTTCACGGCGCGCACGGTGAAGGTCTTGCCGTCGCCAACGTCGATCCTCGCCTCGTTGAACAGGGGCGTACCGATGATGTACTTGCCCCCGGCAGGCTCCTCCTGATACAGGCCGATGGACGAAAGGACATACCACGCCGACATCTGCCCGACGTCCTCGTTGCCGCTCAGCCCGTCAAGATCATTGCGGTACAGTTCACGCAGCACGCGGCGGATGAGTTGTGCGGCCTTCCACGGTTGTCCCACATAGTTGTACATATAGATGATGTGGTGGCTCGGCTCGTTGCCGTGAGCATACTGACCGATAAGGCCCGACACGTCGGGAGAGGCCTCGTCGCCCAGGTCTCCCTCGACGATGAACAGCGAGTCCAACTTGGCGATAAAGGCCTTTTCCGAGCCGAACAAGTCTACCAACCCGTGCACATCGTGCGGCACGAGCCAGGTATATTGCCAGGCGTTACCCTCACAGTAGTCGTCGTTGCGGTGCTTGGTCGACAGCGGGTCAAACTCGCTTGCAGGGCGGAAGTTGCCCTGGGAGTCCTTGCCGCGCATGAAGCGTGTCTGCTTGTCAAAGTAGTAGCGGTAGGACTTGCTGCGGTTCAGGAAGTAGGCTTCATTCTCCTTGTCGCCTGCCTGACGAGCCACCTGAGCGATGCACCAGTCGGCGAGGGCATATTCCAGCCCGCGCGCCACGGTCTCCTTGTCGGGCTCCAGGTCATAGGGGATGTAACCGTACTGCTTCAACAAGCCCATCGAGCGCTCGTCGAGCATCGCGCTGGTGGTCATCGCCTTGAGCGCCGCATGGGCGTCCACGTCAAAGCCTTTCAATACCAGGTCGGCGAGCACGGGAACGCCGGGATTGCCCACCATGCAGTCGGTCTCGTTGCCCATCAGGTGCCACACGGGCAACTTGCCCTGCTGTTCAAAGATGTGCAGGAAGGTCTGCGCCAGGTCGGCTTGTTTCTCGCGGTGGATGAGCGTCTGCAAGGGGTGCGCGGCACGGTAGGTGTCCCACAGCGATAGGGTGGTGTAGTTGGTGAAATCGCCCTGATGCACCTTGCCGTCGGCGCCGCGGTACTCACCGTTCACGTCACTGAAGACCGACGGGGCCACCATCGTGTGGTACAGCGCCGTGTAGAACACGGTGAGGTCGTCATCGCTATTGGCGTCGATAACGATTTTGTTCAGTTCCTTTTCCCAGGCCTTTTTTGCGGCCAGGGCAAGATCGTTCAGGTGCCACTCGGGATTCTCTGCCTCCAGGTTTTCAATGGCATTGTCGATGCTCACCGCCGATAACCCCACCTTGACCATAAAGGGCGTGGTTCCCTCTCCGGTGTTCGGGGCCGAAATGATGCCGACGGTATCCCCGTTCAGTTTCTCAAGGGTCACGTCCTGCTTAAAATCCATGACAAAGAAGACCTTCTGGTCTCTCGCCCAGCCATTTGAGAAGCGGTAACCCACAACCCGTTGCGGGGACACTTGCTTCATCATCATCTCCTTGGGCGTGTCCCAGCCGATGCCTTGGCCCAGGTCGAGACGCAGCAGCACGCTGTCCAGGTCGCTGTTGAAGTAATAACTGTGCATGCCTGTGCGCTGGGTCGCGGTCAGTTTGACCCTCACATAGGGCTTGCCGTTTTCTCGCAGGGTGACGGTATAGAGCCCGGGAGTGACCGACTCATCCTGGTGACTGAAAATCACCGCATCCTGGTCGCGGCGCGTCACAGGCAGCAGGGCGATGTCGCCCAGGTCGCCGATGCCCGTGCCACTCAGGTGCTGATGACCGAACCCGATGAGCACCGAGTCACTCTCGTGGTAACCCGAGCACCAGTCCCAGCCGCGGGTGGGCTCGGTAGGCCCCAGCTGCACATAGCCGAACGGCACGTTCGCTCCGTAAAACACATGCCCGTGACCGCCGGTGCCGATGCGGGGATTCACCCATTTGCAGTCTATTACCGGATGCTTGATTATCCTCGATGTGCCGCTTTGAGCGCTGGCAGTGGTGGAGAAACAGCCCACAAGGGCCATCACAACGATAAGAACTTTTAGTTTCATTGAAGTCGGTTATTGGTTTATGGTTGCAAATATAGTGTTTAATTGCTAAAAAACACCCATTGTTTGCCGCTTGTTAGCAAGAATTGCGTAAATTTGCAGGTTGAAACAACTGGAAAACCAAATTTATCTATAATACATTAACAGTACAACGATTATGAAATTATTCAAGTTAACAGCAATGTCGGTTGCGGCGTTGGCCCTGTTGAGCTCTTCGACCTGCTCCAAGCAGGAAACCGCGGCTCCCGGACAGGCTACCGCTACCGAGAAAACTTCCGGTAACATGGAAAAGCAAGAGTTCACCCCCGAATTCCTCAATGAGTTAGGCCGTGTGGGAGCACCCCAAGTGTCGCCCGACGGCAAGAAAGTGCTCTATGGTGTGACCTACTACGACATCGCCACCAACAAGGGCAACTGCGACCTGTGGGTGATGGATGTGGACGGCAACAATGCACGCCAGATCACCAACACGCCCAACAGCGAGAGCAACTATGTGTGGATTGACGGCGGCAAGAAGATCGCTTTCATCTATCGGGAGGAAGGCGATGACAAGACGCCTCAATTGTGGACCATGAACGCCGACGGCGGCGGCCGCAACTGTGTGAGCGACATCAAGGACGGCATCGAGGGCTTCGTCTTCTCGCCCGACGAGAAGCGCGTCGTCATGATCTCTCAGGTGAAGTTCGGCAAGACGCCCCAGGATGTCTATCCCGACCTGGACAAGACGACAGCACGCCTCTATGACGACATGATGTACAAGCACTGGGACGAGTGGGTAACCACCATTCCTCACCCCTTCGTGGCCGACTATGACGGCAGCAAGGCCGGCAATGTCAAGGACGTACTCGAGGGTGAGCCCTACGAGTCGCCGATGAAGCCTTGGGGTGGCATCGAGTCTCTGGCTTGGACCCCCGACAGCAAGTCGCTCGTTTACGTCTGCCGCAAGAAGACCGGCAAGGACTATGCGTTCTCGACCAACAGCGACCTTTACCGCTATAACCTCGAGACCGGCAAGACCGAGAACCTGACCCAGGGCATGATGGGCTACGACACCTATCCCATCATCAACAGCAAGGGCGAGATGGCTTGGCTCTCGATGGAGCACGACGGCTACGAGGCCGACAAGAACCGCATCTTCTTCATGGACGCCGCTGGCAACAAGAAGGACCTCACCGCCAACTGGGACTACAGCGTTGACGCTATCGCCTGGTCGCCCGACGAGAAGGCCATCTACTTCATCTGCCCGTTCCAGGGTGTGCAGCCCATCTTCCGCATGGACGTCGCTACCCAGAAGGTGGATACCATCGCCATGGGCGTGTGTGACTACGACGGCCTCGCATTTGCAGCCGACGGCAGCGTGATCACCTGCCAGCACAGCTACCAGACCCCCAACGAGGTCTACAGTGTGCAGATGGGCAAGGATCCCGTTCAGCTTACCCATGTCAACGACGAGATGCTCCAGCAGGTTGATCCCATCGGCATCGAGAAGCGCATGGTGCCCACCACCGACGGCAAACTCATGACCACCTGGGTTTGCTTCCCGCCCAACTTCGACCCGTCAAAGAAGTATCCCGCTATCCTCTTCTGTGAGGGTGGACCGCAATCGCCCGTTAGCCAGTTCTGGAGCTACCGCTGGAACATGCGCATCATGGCCAGCAACGGCTACATCGTCATCCTGCCCAACCGCCGCGGCCTGCCCGGCTTCGGCACCGAGTGGAACGCACAGATCAGCGGCGACTACGGCGGCCAGAACATGCGCGACTACATCAGCGCTGTGGATTACATGAAGAAGGAGCCTTACATCGACGGTGAGCACATCGGTGCCGTCGGCGCTAGCTACGGTGGCTACTCGGTTTACTTCCTCGCTGGTAACCACAACAAGCGCTTCGCCTGCTTCCTGGCACACGCTGGTATCTTCAACCTCGAGGCTCAGTACCTCGAGACCGAGGAGATGTGGTTCGTACAGTGGGATCTGGGCGGCCCGTACTGGGACAAGAACAACGCCGTTGCCCAGCGCTCCTACAGTCAGGCCAACCCCAAGAACTATGTGCAGAATTGGGATACTCCCATCATGTGCACCGCTGGCGAACTTGACTACCGCATCGTCTTCACCCAGGCTTGCCAGGCTTTCAACGCCGCCAAGATCAAGGGCCTGCCCGCACGTCTGTTGCTCTTCCCGGACGAGAACCACTGGATTCTCAAGCCCCAGAACAGCATCATGTGGCAGCGCGAGTTCTTCCGCTGGCTCGACACATGGCTCAAGCCCGGCAGCGAGGCCGCTAAGCAGTACAAGGCCGAGCAGGACAGCATCGCCGCAGCCAAGGCTGCTGTAGAGCCCGCTCCCGCTCCCGCAGCTCCCCAGAAGTAAAGTTCTAGCACTTCAATAAACCGCGAATTGCGTGAGTCTGACCAATGATGATGGAGATTCAACATCAAGCCGTTAAACTCACGCAATTCGTGTTTTCTATAGCATGATTGATAAGATGAAAGTCAGCAGCAAGCAGGTGACCATCGACGCCGGCGAATTTATCCGCCGTTACCGTGACGTGGACCGCATCAGGGCATTTTGTCTCCAGTGTCCGGGCTATGGCAAGTCATGGAGTTGTCCCCCGTTCGACTTCGACCCCGTCACGGTTACCGACGGGTTCAAGACCGTGACGGTGATGGGCACGACCATCGAGTTTGACGCGCAGACCCGCGCTGCCTGCACCACAGCCGACCAATCACGGGTGAAAAGCCGCGAGGCCATAAACCAGGTGATGAAGACCCTCTTGCCCCAGCTCTACGAGCAAGAGCGCCAGACTCCCGGCAGCCGTTGTTTTACCTTTCGTTGCGAATTATGTCCCGAGGGCTGCACACGCCCCCAGGGAAAACCCTGTCGGCACCCCGACAAGATGCGTCATTCATTAGAATCTGTAGGTTTCGACCTCGTGGCCGTCATGCACGACCTGTTAGGCATTGACCTCGAGTGGAGCACCGACGGCTCCCTCCCCAAGCACATCACCCTAGTCACCGCCCTCTTCACCAAATAAAAGAGTAATCCCTCCTCCAAAAAAAACTACATCCCCTATAATACCTATAGTCACTATAGTCACTATAGCAACTATTAACTATTATCTATTAACTATTATCTATTATCTATTATCTCTTATCTCTTCTCTCCCTCTACCATTTGTGGAAAACAAAGAACACCGCCATAATCAGGCAGATAAACGCCGCCAGGTGGTTCCACCGCAGCGTCTCGCCCTGGAAGAACACCGTAACAAATAGCGTGAACACCGTCAGCGATATCACCTCCTGGATAATCTTGAGTTGCATGATATTGAACGGTCCCCCATTACCCTCAAAGCCAATTCGGTTGGCAGGTACTTGGCACGAGTATTCAGGCAGTGCCAGCAGCCATGACAGTAGAATGATGACATACAGCGGCGTGTTGTCAGTGAATACCTTGATCTGCTGGAGTTTAAGGTGCCCATACCAGGCAAAGGTCATAAAGATGTTGGATACAACGAGCAGGCCTATAGTATAGAATTGTTGAAGATAATGTGTCATTTTGATCTCGTTAATAGTTGTTTTTGCGCCACAAAAGTAATCAAATTATAGTTATAAATTTCAATAATATCCTCTAAACATCAATTTTACCAAGTAAACTCATCCTTCCCGTTGTTATGTCGCCCCCGCCAGCCCGTCGTGTCCGTCGCGCGTCGTGTCCCGTGGGCCGCGGCTCTGCCGCGGTGTTCAGTCCCGCCGTTCCCGTCGTGCCCGCCCGCCTGTTCCGCCCGTCGTGTCCCGTGGGCCGCGGCTCTGCCGCGGTGTTCAGTCCCGTCGTGCCCGTCGTGCCCGCCCGCCTGTACCGCCCGTCGTGTCCCGTGGGCCGCGGCTTTGCCGCGGTTACTGTGGCCACGCGATGCCACCGTCGCGCGACAGCGCGTGGACCCGCAGCTGCAGCGAGTCCCCCTCATGCACCAGCTGGGGCACATCGTGGCAGGCCCCCGACACAATCAGGCGCTCAAAGCGATAAAGCTCCCTCAACTTGCCTGCGGTGCCGTGATACCGCTTCGTCACGATGATGTCGTCAAGTTCCAGCACCTGCCCGCTTGTAGCCTGGCGCCAGTGCCCTTTACCCACCGCCATCAAGCGTCGCCCCATCACGTAGGCATAGGGCGGCTTGAACATCGCCCCCTCGAGCCGCAACGTGTCGCCCTCGGCAATAAAGTGAAGGCTGTCGATGCGATGATGGGCCAAGAACCCCGCATGATAGCGGGAAAAAGCCGCCGAGTCTGTCTCTTCCTCGTCGGGCGTCCACACGTAGCCCGTCCCGTTGTCGTAATACAGCAGCGGCGTTGACGAGAACGAGTTAAAAATCACCATCCCCTGGCGAGGAGTCCGCGCGTCCACCCACACGCTGTGAGCCAGGAGCGCCACAAGGCAGCATCCCGCCGCCAGCAGGTAATCCTTCCTGTGGCGATAGATCCACAACGCCACCAGCGCCAGCACGACAAAGTACATCCCCGCCCCGGCTGTGGTGACCCACACGCCGCTGATGTGGGAAAACGGCAAGGCGTTGACCGCACTCACCGCCCAGTTGATATAGCCGCAGATGCCGTCCAGGACCCAGTTCAGCACACCCCAGTGCAGCCCTGCTGCGGTCACCAGCAGGAACAACGCCCCCGCCACCATGAAAACAGGCAACACCGGCAGAATCAGCAGGTTGGACAACACCGACAGGAGGGATACCGTATGGAAATAGTGGGCCGTGAGCCCCACGGTCGCCAGCATCGCCACCAGCGAGGTGATGGCGGTAGAGGTGACGGCGTTGACCCATCGGTGGCGGCTCTTGAGCCTGTCGGGCACATCTCCGAACAGCAGCACGGCGCCCACCGTGATGAAACTAAGTTGGAAACCCACGCTATACAGGGCCGACGGCGTGAACACGAGAATTGCCAGCGCCGCGGCGGCCAGGGCGTTCAACGAAATGGACCGCCGATAAAAGATGAGCGAGGCAAACACAAATCCCGTCATCACCGCGGCACGCACCACGCTGGACGACAGCCCCGTGAACACGGCGAACAGAACGATGGCCCCGAGCGTGATGAGCAGGCGTGTCTTTCTCATCCCCATATAGTCGAGTGGGAACAGCAGCCACCAGATAATCAGGGCGATGAAACCCACATGCAGGCCGCTCAAGGCCAGCACATGGGCCACGCCGGCTACCGAGAACGCCTGCCGGGTGGATTTGTCAATCAGGTCGCCGTTGCCCAGCAGCATCGCCACGACAAATTGTCCCGCCACCGGCGATAATTGCGAGTTGAAGACTTTGTCCTGCAGCTGCCGCCTGACCTCGGCCATGCGGGTGGCAAGGGTGGGGGAGTGACCGACCTTGAGCACCCGCCCCACGGGCAAGTGCTGCTCATACCGTATGCCCTTGCTGTCAAGCAGGTAACGCGCATAATCCATCTCGTCGGGATTACCCAGGTTGCCCGCCTCATGCAGGTCGCCTTGCCACGCGACGAGGTCACCGGCACGCAGCGTGTAGTCACAGCCCCGCGTGCTCACCAGCACCCGG
The DNA here is from genome assembly GCA_902776955.1 of uncultured Bacteroidales bacterium. Taxonomy (GTDB): domain Bacteria; phylum Bacteroidota; class Bacteroidia; order Bacteroidales; family Muribaculaceae; genus Sodaliphilus. The sequence goes on from CACYSG010000018.1 coordinate 90,615, forward strand.
CAGGGCGGCAGGTCGCTGTTCAGCAGGTCAACGTCCATGCGCATCGAGAAGTCGGTATATTCCAGCTGCGCCACGCGTCCCGTCAAGACCTGGCCGCGGAGTTGGCTGTCACTGAGTTGCGGCGGGCAGTGGATGACGGCCGCCAGCCACCCCAGGGCAATGGCGGCCATTGACAGTGGAATCACATAATAGGGCCGCCTCGACAACACTCGCTGCGGGGACCCGCCTCGGGCGTTAAGCCACAGGTATACCCCGATGGCGGCAATAAGGATGGTGACGGGAGTTAGCCAGGTGTGCCACAACTGGTGTAACAAAATGCCCGCGACAAACGGTGCGAGCACGCGTAGCAGCGGGAATCTGTGAATCGGCGAGTGTGTCCTCATGTGGTCATTGATTGGACCCTGCCGTTGCTGTTATAGGAGACCGTTCCAGATGGCGTAGGAGTCAAATGCCTGCAGCAGCAACATCTCGATGCCGTTCTTGGTCTGAGCGCCAAACGAGGCGGCCTTGCGCATGAACAGCGTCACCTCGGGATTATAGATGAGGTCGTAGCACAGGTGCTCGCTGGTGAGGAAACGGTAGGGGAAGTCGGGACACAGGTCGTCATCGGGATACTTGCCCAGCGGCGTGGCGTTGACGATCAGCTTGTGTGACGCGACCATCGCGCGCGTGATTTCCTCATAGACCACCGTGTGCTCGAGTTTGCGTCTCGAGACGAGCTGAACCTCCACACCGCGGCTTTGCAAGGCGGCGGTAACGGCCTTGGCGGCGCCTCCGGTGCCCAGGACCATCGCTCGGTCGCGCTCGGGAGTGAGCACGTCGTCAAGCGTCTTGTCAAAACCGCCCACGTCGCTGTTATAGCCGCGCAACTCAAGCAGGCGCCCGGTCTTCTCTTCGCGAATCAGGCGGATGACGTTCACGGCGCCCACCTCGCGGGCGTCATCATCGAGCGAGTCGAGGTAGGGGATGACGGCCTCCTTATAGGGGGCGGTGACGTTGAGGCCGTTCAGGTTGGGATACTCGGCGATAATCTCCATGAGCAACCCCACATCCTCGATCTCAAAGTTAATGTATTGAGCATCGATACCCTCGGCGAGAAACTTCTGGTTGAAGAAGTCCCTCGAGAAGGAGTGAACCAGCGGATAGCCGATGAGGCCATATAGATATTTGCATTCTAGTGGAGATTTCATGACAACAGTTCAATGTGTATAGAATGCAAAATTAGTCACAAAGATTGTAAATTCCATCATGAAATCCATTTTTTTTGGCTAAAAAACGCAAAAATTCGTCTTGTTAGAGAACAAATTTGTAATTTTGCCGTTTGTAGAAGATGTAATATTGAAAAAAGGAATATGAAATTTCTCACTAAGAACGTCAAGATCGCGCTCACTGTGCTGGTGGGACTGGCTCTGCTGTATTGGGGCATCAATTACCTGAAGGGCATCAACCTGTTGACTCCCTCCAACTACTATTTCACCGAACTCGATAATTCCGAAGGCCTGCTCGTGGCAACGCCGGTAACCGTTAACGGATTCCAGGTGGGACAGGTGCGCGAGATCAAGTATGACTTTGCCAAGAACAAGATAATGGTCCAACTCAATATGGAACCCGACCTGAAGGTCCCCGAGGGGTCGACCATCGACATGGAGAGCGGTTTGCTCGGAGGGGTCACCATGGTCCTCAAGCTGGGTGATGGACCGGCCATGAAGTCAGGCAGCTTTATTCCCACTGCCGGCGTGCCGGGAATCATGGATCATGTGACCGATGATGTCCTCCCCAGGGTCAACGGCATGTTGCCCAAGGTGGACTCCATCATGAACAACATCAATGGCATCACTGGCGATCCCGCCCTGGCGGCGGCCATCTACCGCCTTGACGGCATCACCCGCCAGCTCCAGGCCAGCGCCTCGCAGCTGACGACCCTCATGACCAACCTCAACCGCTCGGTGCCTGGTGTCATGAACAACGTCAACGGCATTACCAGCAATCTTACCGGCGCAACGGGCAACCTGACCGACTTCTCGGCTTCGCTCAAGCAGATGCCGCTCGACTCGACGATCAATGCCCTGAACGCCACCCTGGCCAACCTTCAGGCCCTGAGCGTGCAGCTCAACGACAAGAACTCTAGCCTGGGCAAAATCTTGAACGACCGCGAGCTCTATGACAACGCTAACCATGCCATCGCCAGCCTTGACTCGCTGCTGATAGACATCAAGGCCAACCCGAAACGCTATATAAATGTCAAGGTATTTTAATATACCGCTGCTAACAAGCTCGCCTTCAACACGGCGACTTGATTTAGGGGTCCAAAATGCCCCTCTCGAGACAGCTCAAAATGCCTGTTTGGACTCAGTCCAAATAGGCGTTTTTTTCAAATTTATTGTTTTCGGGATTTACAAAATCAAACCCTTGATAAAACAGCGGTTTGCGAGGGTGCCTAAACAGGTGGGTTTTTATATTCGTTTTGTCAAGTGCTTGATATTTAGTGATATACAAAAAAGAAATGCTCAAAAAATTCATATTTTTTCAACTGTGTTGTAACCCTTTGTTTTTCAATATCTTTATGCAAAAATCGAAATATCCAAATTTTTCGAGCACTTTTTTTTCAGAAATTATTGACCGAAATTTGTACTGCTTTAAGCACTAGAAAAAACAACCATTACTAAGAAATTTTATAGAAAATGTCTAACGTTGCACAACAGTGGAACCGTTGCCTTGCCGTCATCAAGGCTAACCTGCCGGCCGAACAATATGATGTTTGGTTCGCTCCCATTGATGCCGTTGACTATGACCAGGAAAACAACCGTGTGATGCTTAAGGTCCCCTCCAAGTTCTTTGTTGAGCAGATCGAGGGAAGATATATCAACTTGCTCTCTTCTGCCTTGAAGATGGTCTTCGGCGAGAATGTTCAGCTCCGTTATAAATATAATGTGGTGGGACATGACGACTCCAGCGCCATCGAGCAGAACAAGGACAAGTCCAGCGATAAACTTAAGCAGGAACTCAAGATCTTCAAGCCTCGTGTCGCCAATCCCTTCGAGAGGGACGACACGCTCGAGGATATTGACCCCCAACTCAATCCCCGATATACCTTCGGCAACTACTGCAGCAGCATGAGCAATAAGCTCGCTGTCAGCATCGGACAGGCGATTGCCGAGCATCCCGAGGTCAAGACCTACAACCCCCTGTTCGTCTTTGGCTCAACGGGAGTAGGCAAGACCCACCTCCTACAAGCCATCGGTATCAGGCTCAAGGAGCAATTCCCCCGCATGAGGGTGCTCTATGTCACCGCCAGGATCTTTGAGAGCCAGTTCACAACGGCCATTATCCAGAAGAAAGTTAACGACTTCATCAACTTTTATCAGAGTATTGACGTACTCCTGCTCGACGACATTCAGTTCCTTGCAGGAAAGGATAAAACCCAGAATACCTTCTTCCATATTTTCAACCACTTGCACCAGCACCAGCGCCAGTTGGTGATGTCCAGTGATTGCCGACCCAGTGACTTGGACGGCATGGAGCCCAGACTCATCTCGCGTTTCAAGTGGGGAATGACCGTGGAACTGGAGAAACCCGATTTTGACCTGAGACGCAAGTTCCTGGCTATGAAGGCCGGACAAGACGGACTCAACATCAGTGACGAAGTCCTCGACTACATCGCCGCCAATGTCACCGACAGCGTTCGCGAACTCGAGGGCGTCATGGTCGCCTTGCTCGCCCATGCCACAGTGCTCGACCAGGACATCACCATCGACCTGGCGCGCAGCGTCATCGGCAACACCGTCAAGGTGGCGCCCAAGCAGCTCACCTTCGAGTCCATCGCCGAGACCGTCGCCGACTACTACAACCTTCCCACCGACCTGATCTACGGCAAGTCACGCAAGCGCGAAATCAGTGACGCACGCCAGCTCGTCATGTATCTGGCCAAGAAGGAGGCGCAGATGTCCTCAACCAGCATCGGTGCAAAACTCGACCGCACCCATGCCACCGTGTTGCACGCCTGCATCCAGATCGAGCAGCGCATGTCCATCGAGAAAGACTTCTCCCGCGAAGTCCAGACCATCACTGCCAGCCTCACTCAATAACCAGGCACAACAACAGGTCACAACCTCATCAAGGCGGAGCTGCACCCATCGCAACTCCGCCTTTTTATCCCCACCCCCCAAAAAAAAACCAATAATCACCCACTCCCGCCCAACCTCGCCTCGACGTGCCCGTCCCCACCAGCGCCCCATGCCGGCTCTCCAGCGACCCGGGGACGGTTCTTCTGGATGAAAAATGCCTGCATTTTTCGGACTGAAGAACCGTCCCCCCGTACCCACAAAACATTAGAAATAATCAGATAAAATTCGTGTAATTCGCATTAGCGCCGCAGGGTTTTGGGCCAACAACTATATCATTGCCAAAATTGATATAAAAACCAAACAAGACAGTATTTTTTTCAATTTCTCGCGCGAAGCGCGATTCAATTTGCACCAAATGAATCATGTCACACCCTCGCTCTCGCATCAGCAAGCGTGTGCAGGCGTGAGGTAACTATTCCCCTGTCCATGAGCGTCCTTCACATGTCGCTATTCACCCGTTAATTACCCGCCGTTCGGCACCCAAAACCGCCCGTTGGCAAAGAAAATGCAGGGACTTTTAAACATTTTGTCCCTTCGTCAGTCAAAAAGTGGCGCAAACGAATTGTTGATTGAAAAAAAGTGCGTAAATTTGTAGGTTAATAGCGTGGCACTCGTGCTAGCCTGGGGCTAAAGTGAGCCTGCAGTGCGGTGCCCGGAACAGATTTAAAAGTACAAGAAAGAATGGACAACGATCGAATTCTAGAGATCAACATTGAAAACGAGATGAAGACCAGCTACATCGATTACTCGATGTCGGTCATCGTTTCGCGTGCGCTACCCGATGTGCGCGACGGTTTCAAGCCGGTGCACCGCAGGGTACTCTACGGCATGGATAAGTTGCGTAACTACTCCAATGCCCCCTACAAGAAGTCGGCACGTATCGTGGGTGACGTGCTTGGTAAGTACCACCCCCACGGCGATTCGTCGGTTTATCTGGCCATGGTTCGTCTCGCCCAGGATTGGGCAATGCGTTACCCGCTCGTTGACGGCCAGGGTAACTTCGGCTCGGTAGACGGCGACAGCCCCGCTGCCATGCGTTACACCGAGGTGCGACTCGACAAGATGGGCGAGAGCATGATGGAAGACATGGACAAGGACACCGTTGACTTTGTGCCCAACTTTGACAATACGCTCGAGGAACCCTCGGTACTGCCCACCCGCATCCCTAACCTGCTGGTGAACGGTGCCACGGGTATCGCCGTCGGCATGGCGACCAACATGGCTCCCCACAACCTGGGCGAGTGCATCGACGGTTGCCTGGCGCTGCTCGAGGATCCCGAGATGGAGGTGAGCGACCTGATGAACTACATCAAGGCCCCCGACTTCCCCACGGGCGGTATCATCTACGGTTACCAGGGCGTGAAAGACGCCTTTGAGACCGGTCGCGGACGCATCGTCGTGCGCGCCAAGGCCGAGATTGAGACCGAGCACAACCACGAGCGCATCGTCGTCAACGAGATTCCTTACAATGTCAATAAGAAGGACCTCATCGAGAACATCGCCCGCCTGGTCGAGGAAAAGAAAATCGAGGGCATCGCCGACATCAACGACGAGAGCGACCGCCACGGTATGCGCATCGTCATCGATGTGAAGAAGGACTTCAACCCCAACGTGCTGCTCAACAAGCTGTACAAGATGACCGAGTTGCAGTCGTCATTCAGCGTCAACAACGTGTGTCTGGTCAATGGCCGACCCATGCTGTTGAACCTCAAGGAACTCCTGCATTACTTCCTGGAGCACCGCCACGAGGTGGTTATCCGTCGCACCCAGTTCGACCTCAAGAAGGCCAAGGAGCGCGCCCATATCCTCGAGGGACTCATCATCGCCAGCGACAACATCGACGAGGTGATCGCCATCATCAAGAGCAGCGATTCGACCGAGCATGCCATCCAGCGACTGTGTGAGCGCTTCAGCCTCACCGAGATTCAGGCACGTGCCATCGTCGAGATGCGTCTGCGCCAGCTCACCGGATTGGAGCAGGAGAAGCTCCACAACGAGTTGGCCGAGGTTCGCAAGACCATCGAGCACCTGCAGGCTATCCTCGACGACCCCGCCGAGTGCCGCAAGGTCATCGAGGAAGAACTGCTTGAGGTGAAAGAAAAATTCGGCGACGAGCGCCGCACCCAGATCGAATATTCCAGCGAGGAGATGAACGCCGAGGACTTCTACAGCGACGATCCCATGATCATCACCATCTCCCACTTCGGTTATATCAAGCGCACACCGCTCAAGGAGTACCGTGCGCAGGCTCGCGGTGGCGTGGGAGCCAAGGGCAGTGACACACGCGATGAGGACTTCATCGAGTATGTCTACGAGGCCACCAACCACAATTACATGTTGTTCTTCACCGCCACGGGACGCTGCTTCTGGCTGCGCGTGTTCGAGATCCCCGAGGGCACCAAGAACAGCAAGGGACGCGCCATCCAGAACCTCTTGAACCTGGATGCCGAGAACCGCATCATGGCCTTTGTCCGTGCGACCAACCTCACCGATCCCGAGTACAACCAGTCACATTATATCGTCTTTGCTACACGCAACGGTACCGTTAAGCGCACCCGCCTGAGCGAATACTCACGCCCGCGCGCCAATGGCGTCCGCGCGCTCAACATCGCCGAGGACGACAAGCTCGTCGGCGCCATCCTCACCGAGGGCGACAGCGAGGTCATCCTGGCCAACAGCAAGGGCTACGCCATCCGCTTCGACGAGAACCAGGTTCGCTCCATGGGACGCACCGCAACCGGCGTGCGCGGCATGACGCTGAGCCAGGGCGACGAGGTCATCGGCATGATCTGCATGCGTGCCGGCACACGCGACAACGTCCTCGTCGTTTCAGAGCAGGGCATGGGCAAGCGCAGTGCCCTTGAGGACTACCGCGTGACCCATCGTGGCGGCAAGGGTGTTAAAACCATTAACATCACGCCCAAGACTGGCAAGCTAATTGCAATTAAGAATGTGAACGACAATAACGACCTTGTCATCATCAACAAGAGCGGCATCGCCATCAGGCTCAAGGTTAGTTCGCTCAGGGTCATGGGACGCGCGACACAAGGCGTGAGACTCATCAACCTGGAGAAGAAAAACGACGAGATAGCCAGTGTTTGCAAGGTAGACACCGAGCCCGAGACGACCGACGAGGAAAGCGTACGCGACGCCTTCACTCAGGATGATAACGATGTCAAGAATGTACAGGATGTTCAAGACGTCCAGCAAGAAGATACAGAACAACAAAACGATAACGAACAAACAGTATAAACCAACTTAATTGTTAACAAAAATGAAAAAGATCATTCTTTTCGCCGCAGCCGCCATCGTGGCATTCGGCGCATCGGCTCAGATGAGCCTCGTGAAAGACCTCGCCAAGAAGGCAGCCTCGGGAAATCCGACGGAGCTGATGGCTGTGCTTGAGCAGATCGAACCTGCCCTCACCAATCCCGAGAGCGCCAACGACGTGCTCACTTGGTACACCGCCGGTAAGGCAGCTTTTGGCCTCTATGATGAGTTGTTCAAGGTGAAAGTCCTCGGACAGCCTGTCGACGAAACCATGATGAGCCAGGCTCTCGCAGCCGCTTACGAGTACTATCAGAAAGCTCTTCCCCTTGACTCGGTTGTCGAGGTGGACAAGAACGGTGCTCCCAAGCTCAACAAGGACGGTAGCAAGAAGTATAAAACCAAATATAGCAAGGAAATCATCGGCGCTCTCACGGGACACATTCAAGACATAGTCCAAGCCGGTAACACCTTCCTGCAGGCCAGCGACTGGGAAAACGCAGCTGCCGCTTTCGGTAACTATGCCGATATCGCTTCGTCTCCATTCGCTATCGCCAATGGCGTTGCCGCTCCCGACAGCGCGCTGAGCCAGGTGCGCTTCTTCCAGGGCTACTCGCAGTATCAGATGCAGGACTTCGCAGGTGCCTATGACAGCTTCACCAAGGCCCGCAAGCTGGGTTACACCGAGAACAACATCGTGGACTTCCAGACATCTGCTCTGGCAAACCTCGTTCAGGGTATGCTCGACAAGAGCGAGTATGACAAGGCCAACAACTTCATCGACAACGCACTGGCTGCTGACCCGATGAACGGCACCCTGCACGACATCAAGGGCTTTACCATCGAGCTCCAGAATGGTGTCGACGCTGCGCTGCCCTACTACCGCAAGGCTGCAGAGGTGGATCCCACCTATGCTAACGCATTCTTTGATGTTGGTCGCTGCCTCTACCTGCAGGCACAGAAGATTATCGACGATAATCCCAATGCCACCAACAAGGAGCTGGTTCCCAAGCTTAAGCCCATCTACGACGAGGCTATCCCCTTCCTCCAGAAGGCTAACGAGCTTAATCCCGATGACAACAAGGCAAAGAACGTCCTCGACGACATTCTCTACAAGTTTGAAGTCATGGGCGTGAAGTAAATCACCCAATTACACTAACATCTACCACAGGCGGTGAGGCTAATCCAGCCCCACCGCCTGTTTACTGTGTTATAGATGATTGATATCCACCAAACAATCACAATGCTATACAAACCGCAGGACGTAGGGCCTCGCCTTGGCGTGGCCCTATCCACCAGCGACCGGGGACGGCTCTTCTGGATGAAAAATGCCTGCATTTTTCGGATAGAAGAACCGTCCCCCCATAACCTAGGCAATCCCAGCAGACTTATTTCAAATGATTCTCAATCACCTAACTACAATCTAAAATATAATTTTTCCGGGCTCTAAAAATCGTGCACCCCATGTTCACATCAGATAGTGAAAATGTCCGGTTTTGCATCATTTTTTTGCAAAAGTGGAGCGTTTTTTTGCCCGTTTGGAAAATATGACCTAATTTTACACCTTGTTTTATATATTGCGGCAATAAAGTATTATCAATAAACAATTAAACAAGAGAAAAAATGAAGAAAATTTTGACTTTTATCTGTGTGATGATGCTTGGTTTGGGCATCGGTCAGGCACAGGTTCACCAGGGTGAGACTGCCGTGGGTGTAAACCTGCTCTATGGTAGCGAAATCGAGAGTATGGGCTTGGGCGCACGTTTCCAGTATGGCATCTTGGACCAGTTGCGTGCCGAGGTCGGCTTTAACGGCTTCTTTGCTCACAAGCACACCACGTGGTGGGATGTGAACCTCAATGCCCACTACCTCGTGCCTATCAGGAGTGAACAGTTCTACATCTATCCCCTGGCTGGTGTCAACTACACGATGACCAAGGTGAAATTTGATGGCCCCTCCGACGAGGAAAACCATGTGGGTCTCAACGTTGGCGCTGGCCTCGAGTATGAGTTCAACGAGCACTTCGGGGTGAACCTCGAGTATCGCCACACCATCATCCGCAAGGTTGACCAGGGCGTCTTCGGCCTGGGTGTGAACTACAAGTTCTGATGCGATAAGAACAGACTTTAGTCGATAAAACGAAGACATCCGCGCCTCATCAGTAGCGCGGATGTCTTCGTTTTGTATATCCGTTCCGGGTGGCTTACTTCATCGGCTGCAGCTTGTCGATGGCTCCGGTCATGAACGACGAGAACCCGTCATCGTCGCTGTCCTCGTTGCCGAAACCGTCCTTCACCTTGATGGAGCACAGCGAGCGCAACAGCTCCAGTGTGGCGTTGGTTCCGGGCTTGTCGGTATAGAAATGACCACTGCCGTTGAAGATGTCTTTCAGGCCGAAGTCAAAGTAGCCGTTCACGTCCTCGTTGTGGGTCTGGGCAAACAGTCCCAGCAGCGCATCGTTAAAGAATTCACGCACGTTATTCATCTCATAGGCATACCCCTCGGTCTGCTCATAGTCCAGCATCTTCATGTACAGGATGCCGTCGATGATTCCGATGCGTATCATCTTGTTGTCATACTGGTAGATGTGCTCTCCCTCATACAACTCGGGAGCCTGTCCCATCGAGTTGGCAAACGCGCTGATCTGCTTCACGACACCCTCGGGGTCGGTCGAGCGAGTCGCCAGCACCACGTTCCATTCTCCCTCGAGGTGCGGGTCGCGCGCCAGGCCGATGGTGAACGGACCGTCAACTGTCGACAGGATGCTTGCGAGGTCGATGCGGCCGATATAGGGAATTTTGCCGAACATGGTCAGCAGCTGCTGTATCTGCTTGAGCTGTACAAAGTTCTCGCCCTTGACGCACATCGTGAAGATGTAGTCCATCGAGTTGGGAATGGCCTTGAGAACATCGTCGCTGGGCTTGCCCAGGGTCGAGTTGAGCAGCTGGGCATACTCGCTGTTGTCGGCTGCCTGGATGTGTGTCTGCATCTCGACCCGGTCGTTATCGAGCTCGATGTTGCAGGTCACAGCGTCGATGTCACTCTCGGTGAAGATCTCGATCAGGGGCATCTTCTGGGACAACTCGCGATAGACCTCGCTCTTGTTGAGGATGGTCTTCAGCCCCTTGCCTTGAATCCAGGCGTTGATGGCGGCATTGTTGTGCAGGATGTCCTTCACGGCTTTGTTGTCGGCGATACTGGTCGACGTCATCGAGAGGATGCCCTTGGCGGCCTTGGCGAGGCGGCTCTTTTCCAACGACTTGTTCACGGTACCGATAAACAGCACCTTGCCGTCGATGGCATACAAGTTGTCCTTGACATACATGCAGTCCAGACCCTCTACTTTCTCAAAGTCGCCACCCACTCTCATCGACAGGGTATTGCGTGCCTTATCGGGGTCACTGAGCGAGGCGATGATGACGCGGCCGAATGTCTTCACCGTGAAGAAGGCGTAGGCCTTCGAGTCGGTGTCGATGCCCATCAGGGGCAGGTCGTTGAGCATGATGCACAGGGGGGAGGTATCGTTCTCGTCGATAACCTGCTGCAGCGACTCCGGCAAGACGATTTTGCCGTCGTCGAGCATCTTGGCTTTCTTCAGAATCTCGGGGACATCCACACTCACCACGCCCGTAGCGTCGGCGGGAATCATCTTCTCGAGGTTATTTCCGGCACAGCCTGTCATGAAGATGACCAGCAGCGTAAACAGGATTTTATTGAATAATCTGTTCAACATGATTATCAGATGGTCAAGGGTTAATCGTTATTTTGATAGCTGTTGGCTATACCTGGTGGTCAGCTGTCTGTTATCAATTCTGTTTCGGTGCTCCGGGTGCGACGGGAGTCATGTTCACGCCGCGCACTTTACCCTGCTCGTCATAGGTGATGATGAACCTCAACTTGCTTTTCTCGAAGTTCAGCACCGAGGTGTAGGCCTTGATGTTGGGCAACGATTGGATTTCCCAGGCCTCATGACCCTGATACTTGCCGAAACGGCTCTCGAGCTGGGCAAATGAGCCGTCAAATGTGCTGGGCTGAACCTTGTCCTTCACGAGGTCCGACATGCTGTCATACATCTCCTGGCACTTGTTCTCAACAATGAAGCCGAGGACTTCTTCGCTGCGGGCGGTGTTGGGATCGTCGGCAGGGGCGGGCATGATGGTGGGATGAGGGGGAGTAACGGGCTGTTTAGCGGCCTTTTGGGTCTGAGCGGCGGGCGCTTGAGCGGGTGCGGGCTCCTCCACGACGGGAGAGGTCAGCTTCTTAAGTTGGGCCTCGATCTTGTTGAGGCTACCCTCGTTCTTGGCGAGAACGGTGAAATTGCCGTCCAGCAGATAGAAGCAGGGCAGGGTGGGCAGGTCATACAGCTCGGCATATTCAATCTGGCGGCTCTGGTTCCAGCCGTTAATCATCATCGAGGGATATTTGGCCTTTTTCCACAGGTTCTTGTCATCATAGGGGTAGATGGCCAGCACGATGAGCTTTTTCTCTTTGACCATGTTGTTGATCAACTCGTTGTTGGCAAGGCGCTCCTTGACGGTCTCGCACGACTCGCAGTCAGGGTTGTTGAAGTACACGAGGATGTAGTCGGCCTTGAGGTCCTTCAGGTGGCGTGCGGTCTTGTCCTTCGGGGTGACGTAGTCAAAGTCGGCCGCAATGGTGCCGATCATGTTCTTGCGCGCTCCTTCGAGCAGCAGGCGCTGCCTCTCTTTCTCTCCAGCGCTCAGGACGTAGTTGTCGACGGCGTGCTGAAGCACCGACATGTACAATCCCTCGTTGTGAATGGCGTCAGCGGCGTTGCTGAAGCGCCTTTCGGCGAGTTCCAGCATCTGGCGGTAGGCGGCGGGGTCTTTGCTCAGGGCCTCCATGGTCGCATTCATCAGGAATTCGGCTTTCTTCTGTTCTGCATCGGCCATGGCGCTCACTTGTTCGATGTAATCATTATACTTTTCGGGAGCAGGCAGGGCCTGGGCATGAGACGAGAGCCATCCTGCGATGGCAACGATCGTGGCTAAAAAGATCTTCTTCATTTTTTCTATTGGTTTAATTTTTGATTGCTGTCATGAATTTATCGTGCAAATGTAGTAACTTTGCACCATTAAGACAAAAAACAATGAAAAAAAATGCCAAAACGAGTGCTGGCGCTATGACGGGCCAAGTTTCCTCGGGTTCCGCTAAAGCGTCGCAGCGATTATCCAAGACCAATGCGGCACGACTGCTGGAAGCCGCTCAAGTCCCTTATGAACTCATCCCCTACGAGGTCGACGAGACCGACCTGGGGGCCCAACACATTGCCGACCAGCTGGGTGAGAACATCGAGCAGGTGTTCAAGACGCTCATCCTGCAGGGCGACAAGACGGGGCACCTGGTCTGCGTCATCCCCGGGGCCGAGGAGGTGGACCTGAAAAAGGCCGCCAAGGTCTCGGGTAACAAGAAGGTGGACCTCATCCCCATGAAGGAGTTGCTCCCCACCACGGGATACATCCGTGGCGGCTGCTCGCCTGTAGGCATGAAAAAGCCGTTCCCTACCTATATCGACGAGACGTGCATCCTCTACGACTACATCTATGTCAGTGCGGGCGTGCGCGGACTGCAGTTCAAGATTAATCCCGAGGCGCTGGTCGCTTTTGTCGGGGCGCAGATTGTTGACCTCATGGCCGAGAAGACAGAATGAATACCATAGGCAAGATATTGACACTGACCACTTTCGGGGAGTCGCATGGCCCGGCTATGGGAGGCGTCCTAGACGGCATGCCTGCGGGCGTGGAGATCGACCTGGATGAGTTGCAGCGCTTTGTGGACCGCCGGCGCACCGGCAGCTATGTGGGTGCCAGCACGCGTGACGAGAAGGATAGGGTAGAGGTCCTGTCCGGCATCTGGCAGGGAAAAACGCTGGGCACGCCCATTGGCTTTATCGTCCGCAACGCCGATGCCCGCAGTGCCGACTATGACGAGATAGCCCGCTGCTATCGCCCCAACCATGCTGACTTCACCTGGGAGGCGAAATACGGCATCCGTGACCCGCGCGGTGGCGGACGGGCCTCGGCTCGCGAAACGGTTGCCCGTGTCGTGGCTGGCGGCATCGCCGTCCAGGCGTTGAACCGCCTGGGCATCACCGTTACGGCCCGTATTGACGCAAATTCATGTGCCTCTGCCGCGGTCTTGGAACAGGTCGTTGCCCAGGGCGACACCTTGGGTGGCGTCATCGAGTGCGTCGTCAGCGGTGTGCCGGCAGGACTGGGCGAACCGCTATTCGGTAAGCTTCATGCCCGGCTGGCGGCGGCCATGATGAGTATCCCGTCGATCCACGGCTTTGAATACGGCGACGGATTCGACATGGCCTCCAAGCGCGGCAGCGAGGTGATGGACCTGTTCGAGAAACGTGACGATGGCACCATCGGCACCGTCACCAACCATTCGGGAGGCATCCAGGGCGGCATCAGCAACGGCGAGGACATCGTGATGCGCATCGCTTTCAAGCCCGTCCCCACGCTCATGCGTGAAGTGTCCACCGTCGACCGTGATGGTAATCCCGTGACCCTGCCACCTCGTGGCCGGCATGATGCCTGTGTCGTGCCGCGTGCACTGCCTATCGTCGAGGCGATGGCTGCCCTCGTGATTTTGGATAACTACTTGATAAAGAAAACAAATGTACTCTGACGATAAGAAAGTTTTTTACAAGGATTACTACCTCGCCGCCGGCGAGTGCAATCCTCAGGGCGAGATGCCCTTGACGCTGTTGATGACACGCATCATCGAGGTGGCCACTTTCCACGCCAACTCGTGGGGTGCCGGCTATTCGCGCCTCATTCAGGACAACCAGGTGTGGGTCCTCTCCAGGGTCACCATCGAGATGACGTCCTTCCCCAAGATTAACACCAACTACCGCCTCACCACCTGGATTGAGGACTATAACCGCCACTTCTCCCAGCGCAATATTCGCATTGACGATGGCGACGGCAACACCTTGGGGTATGTGCGCACCATCTGGATGGTGATTGACTTGAGCACGCGTGCCAGCGTCGACCTTTCCCAGCTGGAGTATATACGCGGCAACGTCTCCGACCTGCCGTGCCCCATCGAGCCCATCAGCCGCTTGCGTCCCATCGAGGAGGGACATGCCGTAGATTACACCTTCGGCTACATGGATTGCGACTTCAACCGCCACGTCAACACCGTGCGCTATCTGTCACACCTGATGAACCTCTTCGACATGGATTGTTATGACCACTTCTTCATCCATCGCATGGAGATAGCCTTCATCAAGGAAACCCACTATGGCGAGGCAGCCCAGTTCATCATCGACGACAGCGACCCCATGGACTCGCGCCTGAGCGTCACCGACACCGACGGCAACGACCACGTCCGTGCCCGCTTCATCTGGCAACCCCGTCAACACGACTAAAGGTCCCCGTTCCTGCGACCCACGTCGATGTATTGCAAGCCTGTGGCTTGCACTTCTGGCTTGCACTGCACAATAGCAAGAAAAAGACTTTACTCAATGATACTGGTGCCGTCGATGGCCGCGAACTGCTCACGCAGTCCCGGCACCTTGTCGGCATCGGCCTCGATCGTCATCGAGCAAACGTTGTCAAAGGCCTGCTCCACAACCTTCAGGTCGCTCTTTTTCACCACCTTCATCACATCGTTCATGCTCAGGTAGGGAAAGGTGAACGACAGCCTGGCCTGCTCGTGGCACTCGAGGATTTCACCCGCCTCGATGGCCAGTTTTGCCGCCTCACGATAGGCCACGATAAGCCCCGACGTGCCCAACTTGATCCCACCGAAGTAGCGGATGACCACAATCACGATATTAGTCAGCTCAAACGAGTTGATTTGTCCCAGGATAGGTTTGCCGGCGGTGCCGCTGGGCTCGCCGTTGTCGCTGCTCAGATACTCGTTGCGCTCGGTGCCTATCATGTAGGCCCAGCAGCAGTGGCGGGCGTCATGGTACTCGTTGGCATAACGTTTGATGACAGCACGAGCCTCCTCGGCGCTCGACACAGGCTCGGCAAACGCCAGAAAACGAGACATCTTCTCGCGGTAAATACCGCTAGACACCCCCTTCACTGTCTTATAAAAATCACTCATCGCCCACAAAATTACAAATTTTCCCTCACCCCACAAAATCCTCCCCGTTTTTTCCCCACCCCTATTATGACCCGTCCCCCGTTCTTTCCGTTCTTTCCGTTATATCCGTTATATCCGTTCTCTCCGTTCCTCCCAGTCACTCCCAGTCTTCCCATTCCCCTTTAACAAGATTTATTGTTTTTTCTTGACCATTCTAACAATTGAACGAGAGATTTTTGCTAATTTCGCACGTCTTTTTAACCTGTAATGACAACGATGAAAATTTTAGACACTCTGCTTGCCGAAAAACTGATGCAAATTAACGCCATCAAACTGCAGCCCGACAGCCCCTTCGCATGGGCAACTGGCTGGAATTCTCCCATTTATACCGACCTGAGGATGACCCTGTCCTACCCCGAGGTGCGCAACCTCATCAAGGTGGAGATGGCTAGGCTCATCATGGAGAACTTCGGCGACGCCGAGGTGATCGCCGGCATAGCCACCGGAGCAATCGCTCACGGTGCCCTTGTCGCCGACTCGCTGGCCCTGCCGATGGTCTATGTGCGCTCAACCCCCAAGGACCACGGACTCGAGAATCTCATCGAGGGAGACATCAAGCCTAACCAGAAGGTGGTGCTCATCGAGGACCAGCTCTCGACGGGTAACAACTGCATGAAGTGCCTGAATACCGTGCGCGAGGCCGGCGGCATCGTCCTCGGAGCCGTTGTCATCTTCGATTATCAGTTCTCACAGGCGGCCAAAGCCCTGCGACGTGCCAAGTTGCCCTACATCACCCTCACTAACTTCGAGACGATGATGGACGTGGCGCTGGATAGCGGACGCATCACCGATGCCGATGCCGACACCCTCAACCAGTGGCACAGCGACCCCGAGAATTGGACCCCCGCCGGATTTGACCCCATCGATTAATAATTCACATCCAAACCGAATACTCAAATGGAATCATTCAAGAGCAACCCGCAGATGATCGCATGTGATGCGGCAACCATATACAGCAAACTCACTAACCCCTCGCTCATCAAGAACCAGATCGAGGCGCATGCCGACCGCATTGACCCGGAGGCCCGTCAGCACCTTGATACTGTGAAGTTTACCGAGGACTCCATCGCCATTCAATCGCCCATGGGCGAAGTGACCCTCGCCCTGGACCACGAGAACAGCATCGAGGGACAGCGTGTGGTCTATAAGGCTTCACAGTCTCCCGTTCCCATCAGCATGGTGGTCAATCTCGAGCAACGACCCGACAACATGACCGAGAGCACAGCCGAGTTGCAGCTCAACCTACCGTCATTCATGCTCAAGATGGTCGAGGGACAATTACGCGAGGGCGCTAACCGCTTCGGCGAACTCCTGGCCCGCATCCCCTTCGACCGCCTCTAGCCCCATGTAACATATAATAAAATGGAGACACAAAATCTTGCGTCTCCATTTTATTATTCACTTGAGGCCACTCTTTGGCCCGGCAATCAGAACAAGTGGGCAATGTTCTCGGTCATCATCTTCACGCTCATGGCCAGCAGGATGATACCGAAGAACTTGCGCGAGAACATCATGCCGCCATCACCCAGCAACTGCTGGATCTTGCCGGTGCTCTTGATAACCAGGAACACCCATACCATGTTGATGGCCAGGCCGATGAAGATGTTGATGTCGTCATACATCGCCTTGAGTGAGATGAGCGTCGTCAGCACACCCGCGCCAGCAATCAGCGGGAATACCATGGGCACCATCGTCGCTCCCTTGTTGGGCGTGTTGTTCTTGAAAATTTCCACGTCGAGAATCATTTCCAGTGCCATCAGGAACATCAGGAAACCGCCTGCCGTGGCAAACGAGTGGATATCGCAGTTGAAGATGCGCAGCAACCAGTGGCCGCCGTAGTAGAAACCTACCATCAGCAGGGTGGAGTAGAGGGTGGCCTTGGTGGCATCCACGTGGCGCCCCTTGTCCCTCAACTGCAGGATGATGGGTATTGAGCCCACAATGTCGATAATACTCAGCAATACCAGCGTTGCACTCAGAATCTGCGTGAAATTAATCGTTCCCATAATAGATTGAATCAGATGATTTCATTTGATGACGCAAAGGTACTCATTTTCCTCAGTATTTATCCTCCTATTCATCCAAAATCTTGCTTTTTCAAGCCTTTTTTGAACCCCTGGAATTCAGATGACCCCCAAATGACCTTTTTCTTTTTCAAGTGTTTGATAACCAGTTGTTTGAAAATAAAAGAATGACCCTGAAATGCGGGCCTTTTTTCGTTTTTTCGCTATAACTTTGCAGCAGACAAATCACTAATGTTTTGACGTTATGAGACGATTTATTTTAAGCATATTTGTGTTGAGTGTTGCCATCAGTTCATTGGCTTCGGCTTACCAGGGCGACGTCATCTATATTGATGGCGAGAGGTGGACATTGATGGGACAACCGATAGAGAGAGACTCAGCCCTTTTCCATCACTTGCTTGATGTCTTGCCCAAAGAACGAAGGTATAGTTCTGGCAACTGGCATGGTTATACCGGGTATTGGAGCGTCCGTGACGGGCAGCTTTATCTGGATAGCATCAGGGTGGGGTTTGACTATGACAACTCCGTAATGGCAACGACGGTATTCCCTGCGAACAACAAGGATGGAAAAGAAATTCCCCCGTTTGTCCCTGCCGATGACATGTTCAAGGTCTTCCATGACTACTACGCCAATGGCGAAATCGTTGCATCATGGATCACTGGAAAAGTAAGGGTAGCAAGAGGGCATGTGGTCAAATACGTTCACCAGGGGTATATGCGCAGCCTGGAATACGAGCAGCACTTCACTGTCGATCAGGGGAGAATAACAGACTGCATTGCCTACCATAACAGGATTGTTGTTGGTGATTCATGGATGAATGACCTCGGTAACAGAAACAATCCGAAATTTCGTGAAAAGATACAACAGATGATACCTATTCCTGTCGAGAATTATCCTGAACTGGCCGGAATCAAGAAAATCGGTGTAGTTGTATCCGACATTCAGGTGGACTCCTTGGGTAATCTGGTGGACTGCAGTGTGAAGATAGATTTCAAGGGTGACAATGATGAGTTGAAAGACAGGTTGTCACAGGAAGTCAAAGCGGCGCTGATGAACCTCCGACCCTGGAAAGTGCTCTACATCAATAATGAATATGTGACGGACATCGAGAATTTCTGGTTCCGTTATGATTTAGAACAGTAAAAAAACATTCCAACATCACTTCATATCACATGCGGCTGAATTGTTCCTCAGGCAATCCAGCCGTTTTACTTGGATGCTGACGACTAAAAACTGCCGCGCTGTTTGGCCATTTGGCTGTTTTTTACTACCTTTGCCGTTTAAATGGAACTAAAAACATTATTATAACCAAAAACAATGAGCGAGAAAGAGAACACTTTGGCAACGAAATACGACCCTAAAGAGGTCGAGGACAAGTGGTATAAGTATTGGGAGTCGCACGACCTTTTCAAGAGCGTGCCCGATGAGCGTGAACCCT
>CACYSG010000019.1 GCA_902776955.1 uncultured Bacteroidales bacterium
AAAGGGAAAATTTCCCTTTAAAACCCTTTAGATGACTGGATATCAGCTATTAGCAGATTTCAAAATAGGAATTTTGGTGATTTTTCTAAAAACTTGCTTATAATTCCGTCTGCTAACTTGCTGATATAGGAGTTTTTGAGGGCTCCAAATTTCTGCACCTTTCTGCAACATCTTGCCCAACAAATAAAGGCATCTCAGAGTCATAGCGGAACCTCTATGGATGAGTCGAAACCGATACTTCGTGTCGAATTTGCTTACGCACGTCGGCCTCTGTACCGCCCATCCTCCTGCATATAGCGCTTTGACGAAGACACGATTTCGGAAGCGCTCCGTAGGGCGGATGGGGGGTACCAAGAGAGAGACCGGGACTACCGTCCCGTAACCCTGTAAATAGCTGATTATCAGCCAAAATTTTCTTTGAATGCTTGACAACTCGAAAAATAACGTAAAAATCGTCTGAAATAATACAAGCTAACTCGTTGATATGAGTGTTTTTACGTCACCCATAAAAATGGCGTTTTTTGGCACTTTTCGGCCTTTGCTGGGTCTCTGTACCATTTCGATGAGTTTGCATTTATGTTTTTGTAACAGACGCCTACAAAATATACCGCCGCGACCGCCGCCACTCCGGAGCGGCAGCGGTCGCATCGATATCATCGTTCGTTTGTAGCACTATAACATATATCATAATTCCAGGAATGGTATGGACGAAACCAATCGGTCGTTGGGATTCGTCCACGCATGTGAGCCGATTACCGTACATTCGCCTTGCATATAGCGCTTTTTCATCAAGTGATTTTCAGAAACGCTCCGCAGGGCAGTAGGGGGATCCTGAGAGAGAAACAAAGGGAAAAATTTCCCTTTTCAACCCTTTAATGATTGATAATCAAGTATTTGATTATTTCAATCCTTTACAAATCGTAATTTCGCGTAATTTTGTAAATGTCTTCGTTTGAACGACTCGAAAATTACACCTTATTTTTCGGTAAGGAGAGAGAAGGAGAGGGTTGAATTCTTGTCCGCTAAAGCGTGTTATGCCTTTTTAGTATCTCGTCGCCATCTATCGGGGAACAGCTCTCTGAAGACTTTACCATTCCATTATCATGACATTGTTGTCATTGCTTTTCATCGTTTTGTTTTTATGACAACAGTATGACAACGGATTGGATTTTGGTTAAAATAAAAACTGCTTAATTCGCTGTTTTATAGCCAATTAAGCAGTTATAGGTTGTGGAGCATAGCGGACTCGAACCGCTTACCTCAACACTGCCAGTGTTGCGCTCTACCAGATGAGCTAATGCCCCGAGGATGCTGTTTTTGGGCCTTATTGCGCCCTGGAATGAGCAAAATGTAAAATAATTTGGTTGATTTGGCACTGTTTTTGAAAAATAATTGTAATTTTGCAACTGAATTTGGACAACTATGCAACCGATGGAACTGAACGATAAGCTGCAGAACTTGTCCCGCAAGGTGGAAATCTTGAGGGAGCGGCATGTCGCGCTCGGGAAAGAGAATTCCGAGTTGAAAAGGACCGTCGAACGACAGGAACTGGAAATCGCAAAGCTGGAAAAGGAATTGAAACAGCTGCGCATCGATAATGAGTTCCTCAAGGTGGCTCACTCGGTGCCCCGGGACAGGGACACCATTGCACGCTACAAGCAGCAGGTTGCCAAGATGGTGCGGGACATTGACCGATGCATCAAACAATTGAACGCTTGACACGACTCGATACCGTTATGGCCGACAATAATAAAGAGAAAATATGGATACAACTCGCCGATGCGGAAAAACCGATTGCTCTGAGCATCAATCCTGAGGAAGAGGAGAATTACCGCAAAGCCGAGGAACTTGTCAACACGCTCTGGCGCAAATGGATGAACCGCTTTAACGGGAAGTCCGAAGACGTGCTTGGCAGGGTTGCTTTCCAGTTCGCTCGCCTCTATCTTGAGGCTTATGGTGAAAACCGCCAGGTCAATGAGTTCCTGACTGATTTGGACAAACAGCTCGATGCCATTATTGGTGACGAGAAGTGACATGATTGTGCCTCGTTCTGTCTGACCGCTGGATAAGGCGACAGACTCGATCCACTTGATTTTTAGGCGCACAGCCCATCAAGGCCGGCACTGACATAGAAGATAATTAGGTTCCTGCACCACTTTAGGAAAGATGATACATGATGCTGAAAATCAGCATCCAATGTCGTCTTGCAATCCGAAAAGTGGCGCGTTTTGTTTAATATTTTATATAAAGTAATGAATATAGTTATAATTGTAATTGTAGCCATCCTGGCGATGGCGATTGGATGTGGATTGGCGTTGTACTTTTCACGCAAGAATGCCAAGTCACAAGCCAACGAGATTATTGAGAAAGCCCGCCTTGAAGCCGAGGTGCTCAAGAATAACGAGGTGATGAAGGGTAAGGAGGCCGGAATGTCTATCAAGAGCGCTGCCGAGAAAGAGGCTAACGCACGATTGTCAAAGGTTCAGACCAGCGAGGCTAAGCTCAAACAGCGCGAGATGACCCTCAACCAGCAGCAGGGCGAACTCAAGCGCCGCAGTAACGAGGTTGAGAACCTCAAGGTGAATGTGGACAACCAGATGGCCATGCTCGACCAGCGCAAGGCCGAAGTGGACAAGATGGAGAAGAGCGTGCGCGACACCCTCGAGCACGTCAGCGGACTGTCTGCCGAGGAAGCCAAGGAAAAGCTCATCGAGTCGCTCAAGGACGAGGCTAAGACCAATGCGGCCAGCTACATCAACGATATCATGGATGATGCTAAGATGACGGCCAACAAGGAGGCCAAACGCATCATCATCGAGACCATCCAGCGCGTAGCCACCGAGACCGCTATCGAGAATGCGGTAACGGTGTTCCATATCGACAATGACGAGATCAAGGGACGCATCATCGGTCGCGAGGGCCGCAACATCCGCGCCCTCGAGGCAGCCACGGGTGTTGAAATCGTGGTTGACGACACGCCCGAAGCTATCGTCCTGTCGGGCTTCGACCCCGTGCGTCGTGAAATCGCACGCTTGGCTCTCCATCAGCTGGTGAGCGACGGACGCATCCACCCCGCACGCATCGAGGAAGTGGTTGCCAAGGTGCGCCGCCAGGTCGAGGAGGAGGTCATCGAGACTGGTAAGCGTACGGCTATCGACATGGGTATCCATGGCCTGCATCCCGAACTCATCCGCCTCATCGGTAAGATGAAATATCGTTCCAGCTATGGACAGAACCTGCTGCAGCACTCGCGCGAAACCGCCAACCTGTGCGCTATCATGGCTAGCGAGCTGGGCTTGAACCCCAAGAAGGCACGCCGTGCAGGTCTGTTGCATGATATCGGCAAGGTGCCCGACGACGAGCCCGAACTGCCGCACGCTCAACTGGGTATGAAGCTGGCCGAGAAATACAAGGAGAAAGCCGACATCTGCAACGCTATCGGTGCTCACCACGACGAGGAGGAGGCCACAAGCCTCTATGCTCCGATTGTTCAAGTGTGTGACGCCATCAGCGGTGCACGTCCCGGTGCACGCCGCGAGATTGTTGAGGCTTACATCAAGCGCCTCAATGACCTTGAGCACTTGGCTTTGTCCTATCCCGGTGTGGTGAAGACCTACGCTATCCAGGCAGGACGCGAGCTGCGCGTGATTGTCGGTGCCGACAAGATCAGTGATGAGGAGACCGAGAAACTCTCAAACGAGATCGCTCAGAAGATTCAGGACGAGATGACCTATCCCGGACAGGTGCGCATCACCGTCATCCGCGAGACGCGTGCCGTGAGCTACGCCAAATAAAGTGTGAGCGCCGCAATGGACGAGAACAAGAACTCTCAAGTGAACTTGCCCGAAACCACCGACTCCTGCGTGAAATGTGACGCGGGGGCGTGCAGCGGGGGATGCTGCGACGGGGACGTGGGGCGTTGTAACCTCACCAGCACCAACTGGCTTGAAGATGTGCCCGAGAATGACTTCGAAATTGTCGAGGTGCTCTTCAAGAACACGCGCCGTGGCTTCTACCGCAACAGCACACACATCCCGCTCAAGAGGGGTGACTGGGTGGCCGTTGAAGCCAATCCGGGCCATGACATCGGCCGTGTAGGGCTTACCGGACGACTGGTCAAGAACCAGATGAAGCGGGTCAACCTGCGCAAGGACGCCGAGATACTGCGCGTCTTCCGCAAGGCCAAGCCCGCCGACATGGAACGCTACGAGCAGGCCAAAGCGCGCGAGGAGGATACGATGATCCGCTCGCGCAAGATAGCCGTGGACCTGGGCTTGAAAATGAAAATCGGCGACGTCGAGTATCAGGGCGACGGCAACAAGGCGATTTTCTACTATATTGCCGACGAGCGAGTTGATTTCCGTCAACTCATCAAGGTACTGGCCGATGTCTTCAAGATCCGTGTCGAGATGAAGCAGATCGGCGCCCGTCAAGAGGCGGGACGCATCGGCGGCATCGGACCCTGTGGCAGACCTCTGTGTTGCGCTACATGGATGTCGAGTTTCGTGTCTGTGGCCACGAGTGCCGCACGATTCCAGGACATCTCCCTCAATCCGCAGAACCTTGCCGGACAATGTGCCAAGTTGAAGTGTTGTATCAACTTCGAGGTAAATACCTATGTCGAGGCCGTTCGACAGCTGCCGGCCAAGGACGTGCACCTCGAAACCAAGGATAACACTTATTACTACTTCAAGGCCGACGCCCTCAAGCGCGAGGTGACCTATTCCACCGAGCGCAACGCGCCTGTCAATACCGTCATACTGACTGCCGCCGAGGCTTTTGAGATTATCGCGTTGAACAAGAATGGCATTAAACCCGATAGCCTCAAGCCCGATGACAACGGCAAGAAGGGCTCTTCTCCCTTTGGCGACTTGTTGAATCAGGATGCCATTAACAGGTTCGACAAGAAGAAAAAGAAAAAGAAGAAAAAATCGGGAGGTGAGAAATCTGCCGATAATGTGCCCAACAGCAAGGGCGGTGACAAGCCTGGCAAAGGCGACAAGCCCAATAATAAGCCCAAACAGTCCGAGGGCGGTGAAGGCGGCAAGGGTAGGCAGGACCGCAAGCAACGTCCGCCCAAGCCCAAACGCCCGCAGCAGGCCGATCAACCCTCGCATGGTGAGAACGGGCAGCGTCAACCGCGTCCGCTCAAGACGTTCCGACCCAGGCAGCCCAAGGATGCCAATGCTTCTCAAAACGGTAATGTGCAGGGCGAGAAAGGAAACGGCGCTGGCGATTGACCGCTCCCATCGGACGAATCAACGCATGACGGTGGTGATGACTTGGGTAATCGCCACCGCTGTCATGCTCATGATGGCTGCTTGTGACCATCGTCCGGTTCTGTCTCAATCTCATTTTGTGCACATCTCCAATGATGGCTGGCTGAGTTCGGCGCCCGTTTCTTTCAAGCCGGAATATGCCGACTCCAATGCCATCTATAGCCTCGCTCTTGCCTACAGGCACACCAACAGTTACGCCTATAGCAATCTCTCGCTCGTCGTTGACGTGATCGACGCCGACTCGATAGTGAACCGGCGGCAGATGGATATCACATTGGCCGATGAGTATGGCAATTGGCGTGGGGGCGGATTCGGTGCGCTGTATCAGGACACGGTGATGATAGCCCATGCCGTTGAACCCGATGATGCGCTCACCGTGGTCGTCTGGCAGACGATGCAGGGATGTGACACGCTCATGGGATTGACCGATATAGGACTGATAGTCAAGAAGCTTTGAGGCCCTAGTGAAGTGAGTCGTAAAAAGATTTGGTCAGTTCGTTAAAATTACCTAATTTTGCACGGTTAAAAACTGTTATCATGAAGATTGACAAAGACGAAGCAAGACAAACGGGCATTCAACTGCTCAAATATGCTGTGATTGGCGTGCTGAACACGCTCATCACGCTTGTCGTCTTCTATGTGATGAATACCAAGATGGGTCTTTCCTATGGTATATCCAACGTTGTCGGATACATCTTCGGTGTCATCAATAGTTTCCTATGGAACCGCAACTGGGTTTTCAAGACCAAGAACAACTTCCGCCGTGAATTGCTGCTGTTTGTTTGCGGTTTCTTGATTTGTCTGGCCCTGCAGCTCTGTGTTAGCTGGATTCTGCTCGAAGGCCTCGGCTGGAAGAATCTGCCTGATGACATTATCCCGTTCTTCCCGATGGAGAAGGCTGGCCAGAACATCGTTATGATTGTCGCTATGGTTGCCTACACCCTGGCCAACTACGTCTACAACCGCACGGTCACCTTCCGCGTTGACCCCAAGGGTGACAAACTCAAGTCATAACACATAACATCACGACAAAACAAAAGCGCGCCTTCATCGAGGCGCGCTTTCTAATGCTATCACTTGTGTTCTTTCTCTAGATTCAGCAGGAATTGCTTGATGTGAGGCCCTGAGGCGTAGCCCCCGAGGCTGCCGTCGGCGTTGATGACGCGGTGGCAGGGTACGATGATAGACACGGGATTGCAGTGGTTGGCTCCCGCAACGGCGCGTGAGGCCTTGGCGTTACCCATGCGGGTAGCTTGCTGGCCGTAGCTGATGGTTTCGCCGTAAGGTATCTTCTGCAGTTCCTCCCATGCTTTGAGTTGATGTTCCGTGCCCTTGAGATACAGGGGAAGCGAGAACACCTGCCGTGTGCCGTCGAAGTATTCGCCGAGTTGCTTGACGCACTGCGAGAGTAGGGGAGTGACGGCCTCAACGGGCTTCAACTTCAGTTTCTTGGCAATCTGGTCGAGTTCATCACCGCTCCAGCCCACATAAGCGATTCCTTGGGTGGTGCTTGCGATGGTCAGTACGCCAGCTGGCGTGTCCATCGTCGTGTAGCACAGTTCGTCCTTGTGTAGAGGCTCGATTTCCAATTCCTTGGCTTTGTCGAGCATCAGTTGATAAGCCGAAGCATAATCGTTGCTGATGATTCCGTCCAGGATGGCATCCTTGATGGCGTCCTTGATATATCCCACCGAGCGAGAGGGCGTGAGGCCGAAGGTAGTCATGATTTCCTCGCCGTCAACAGGAGGCTGGAAATTGCGTACTCGGTCCTTCTCCTCGATGTCCACGAGCTTGCGCTTCACCAGGTCAAAGTTTTCGCGGAACCGCTGCACCTTGTGCTGGTTCTTGCTGGTGATGTCGGCCTTACACAGGGTCATCAGGTCGTCGATGTCATCGCCTGCATCAAACAGCAACCGCCTGACGGCGCTGTCGGTCACCTCGTCCTCGACAAGGGCGATGGGACGCATGTGCAACCCGACGAGTTTTTTCACATATTTCATGTGGTCGTTGAGCGGAAGGCGCATCTTGGC
This sequence comes from uncultured Bacteroidales bacterium, assembly GCA_902776955.1. Lineage (GTDB taxonomy): Bacteria > Bacteroidota > Bacteroidia > Bacteroidales > Muribaculaceae > Sodaliphilus. Next base: position 7,310 of record CACYSG010000019.1, read on the forward strand.
AAAGATCTTGGGAATCATCTTCTCGCCGATGAAATTGTGGTTGTGGAAAGTCCAACCCAGTTGAGGGTCCCATCGCTTGGTGCGGGCCTTGCCCACGTCATGAAGCAACGCGGCCCAGCGCAGCCACACGTCATCCGACGACTGCGCCACGTTGTCGAGCACCTGCAACGTGTGCATGAAATTATCCTTATGGCCGCGGCCGTTGACGGTCTCGACGCCTTTCAGGGCGGCAAGTTCCGGGAAAATGAGCGGGAGCAGGTCACACTGGTCAAGCAGCATCCATCCTCGTGAAGGATTGGCGGAATGCATGATTTTCATCAGCTCCTCGGCAATGCGCTCGCGGGTGATGATGTTGATGCGCTTGGCGTTTCGACGGATGGCCTCAAACGTCTCGGGGTAGATGTCAAAGTCCAGCTGTGTGGCGAAGCGTATGGCGCGCATCATCCTCAACGGGTCGTCGCTGAAGGTGATGTCTGGGTCGAGTGGGGTGCGGATGATGCGGCGGCCCATGTCGCCGATGCCGTCAAACGGATCGAGCAATTCGCCATAGCGCTCCTTGTTCAGGCAGATGGCCATGGCGTTGATGGTGAAGTCGCGGCGGCGCTGGTCGTCATCCAGGGTCCCGTCCTCAACGATAGGGTTACGGCTCTCACGACGATAGGACTCGCGGCGCGCTCCCACAAACTCCAATTCCCATTGACGGGTCTTGACCTGAGCGGTGCCGTAGGTGCGGAACACCGATAGGTGTGCGCGCTTGCCCAAGCGGGGCGCGACGGCTTTGGCCACCTGGATGCCGCTGCCGACGGTAACGAAGTCCATGTCGTTGCTGGGGCGGTTCAGGAAGATGTCCCTGACATATCCGCCCACGACGTAACATTCGCGGCCCAGTTCATCGGCTACGTTACCCACAAGTCGCATGATGGGCAAATTGATGTGCTCTGCGATTTTTTGACGGTTTAAATCCATTTTTTTGCTTTTAGGCTGCAAAAATACGGCTTTTTTTGCGCTTTTCTTGTGCATGTTGACAAAAAACATTAATTTTGCAACGCAAAATGAACCCTAAAAGGTGTTTTGTGGCGAAAACATCAATTCTTTAAACCCCAGAGATTTCCCGTATTACAATTATCGCGGTATTGGCAATCCATCTTAACTTTTGTCATTCACGTATTCTGGCATTTGGGATTGATGAAAATAGCCTAAATTATTTTTTAACGATAAATCAATAATTAATGGACTGTCATGCACGGGAGTGCATGATAAAGTGTGGTGCTGGATAGTGCCGCATTTTCCTCAAACATTTATAATTACAATATGTATAACATCGATGAATTGAGTGCGATGAGCGACGATCAACTTCGTGAGATCGCTAACTCCATGGGTATCAAAAAAATTGATTCATTGGAACATGATGCTCTCGTGTACGAGGTTTTGGACCATCAGGCAGTTGCCGAGGCCAAGGCCGAGACTGCCATTACGCCTGAGCCCCCACGCCGTCGCCGTGAGCGCATTCGTCAACCGGCCGCCCAAGCCAAAGGCAATGAAGTCATCAAGGATGACGCGGTAGCCACCAAAGACAAGAAAAAGACCAAGGAAAATAAAAGCAAAAAGAATAGTAAAGAGGAACCGGTGATTGTCGCTGACAATAACGAATCAGCAAAAGCCGAAAACGTAATTGTCGAGGACAAGACTGCCGAACCCGTTTTGGAGAATCCCGAAGTCGTGGAAAAACCCAAACGCAAGCGCGGACGCCCATCGGCTGCCGAGAAAGCGGCGCGTGACGCCTCGCTCCTGGCGACAGAAAACGAAGCGGCTGCCAACGAAGTGGCACAACAACCCGCCGTGGAGCCCCAAGCCGAGCCCGAACCCGTGGCCGAAAAGCCAGCTCGCCGTCGTAGCCGCAAGGCCAAGCAGCAGGTAGAGGTTGAGCAGCCCGTTCTTCCGTTTGATAATATGGAAAACGAGTTTGAACCGCAGCCCGAGGATATGACTGATGTCGAGCCGCCGATGGACGAGCAATACGAAGTCATGGACGTAGAGGATATGCCCGTTGAGCAAAATGATGTTCCCTCATCTGAGCCGTCGATGCGCGAGAGGGAAGACGTATCATTGAATTCCTTCTTCAATACTGGCAGCGGATTCACATTCAAACCCCGCTCACAGGAAGAGCGCGAAGAGGCCATGAGAAGGGCCGAGGAACAGCGCCGCAAGGCCGCCGCCGAGGCTGCCGTGGCACCGATTGTCATCCAGGAGCCTAAGGTTGTCAAGGAGAGCAAGAACAAGAAACGCAAGATGAAGCAGCAACAACAGCAACAGATTGCCGAGGTGAATCCCTATCTTGACCAGCCTTATAACTTTGACGGAATACTCGAGGCGCAAGGCGTGCTTGATGTGGCTCCCGAGGGATACGGCTTCCTGCGTTCCAGCGACTACAACTACCTCACCTCTCCCGATGATATCTACGTGCAGCAGTCCCAAATCAAGGCTTACGGCCTCAAGACCGGTGATGTCATCGAGGGAACGATCCGTCCCCCCATGGAGGGCGAGAAATACTTCCCGTTGAGCGAGATTCGACTGATTAACGGACGCACACCCGCCTACGTGCGTGACCGCGTGCCGTTCGAGCATCTGGTACCCTTGTTCCCTGACGAGAAGTTTGATTTGGTCAGCAAGCGTCACCCGACCGTTTCTCAGCGCGTGGTGGACATGTTCTCTCCCATCGGCAAGGGACAGCGCGGATTGATCGTGGCACAGCCCAAGACCGGTAAAACCATGCTGCTGAAGGAAATCGCCAACGCCATCTCCGAGAACCACCCCGAGACCTACATGATCATTCTGCTCATCGATGAGCGTCCCGAGGAGGTTACCGACATGGCCCGTAGCGTCAATGCCGAGGTCATCGCTTCAACCTTTGATGAGCCGGCCGACCGCCATGTCAAGATTGCCGACCTGGTGTTGAGCAAGGCAAAACGCCTGGTAGAGTGTGGTCATGACGTGGTGATCCTGCTTGACTCGATTACACGTCTGGCACGTGCCTACAACACGATTGCACCGGCTTCGGGCAAGATCCTCACTGGTGGTGTGGACGCCAACGCGTTGCAGCGCCCCAAACGTTTCTTCGGCGCCGCGCGTAACATCGAGGGCGGTGGCAGCTTGACCATCATTGCTACGGCACTGACCGAGACCGGTTCCAAGATGGATGAGGTCATCTTCGAGGAATTCAAGGGAACGGGTAACATGGAGCTGCAGCTCGACCGCAAGCTGTCCAATAAACGTATCTTCCCCGCTGTCGATGTCATGGCATCGAGCACCCGCCGCGATGACCTGCTCTTGCCGCAGGATACATTGAACAAGATGTGGATTATCCGCCGCTTCCTCAGCGACCGCACCTCGGTCGAGGCGATGGAGTTCGTGAAGGAGCGCATGGATCGCACACGCGACAACGAGGAGTTCCTCCTCACGATGCAACAGGGATAAAGCGCTATTTCTCATTGTGATTGTTGAGGGCGATGGGACGAATCCTGGGAATAGACTATGGACGCAAGCGCACGGGCGTGGCTGTCACCGATTCGCTGCAGATTGTTGCGGGGAATCTGGCGACTGTGCCCACCCACACGCTCATGCAGTTCATCAAGGACTACATCTCGCGCGAAACGGTTGACCGCATCGTCATCGGACAACCCACCCAGCTCAATGGCGAGCCCAGCGAGAGCATGAAGTATATCACGCCATTCGTTAACCGCCTGAGGCGCGAGTTGCCCGACATGCCCGTCGTGATGTATGACGAGCGCTTCACGAGTACCATAGCCCATCAGGCGATGATCGACGGCGGCATGAAGAAGAGCGACCGCCGCGACAAGGCCCGCGTCGACGCCATCGCGGCCACCATCATCCTCAACGATTATCTGCAAAGTAAATACAATCAACCCGAAAATACTGAATCATGATTTTACCGATTTATATTTATGGCCATCCCGTGCTCCGCGCCGAGAACGCCACTGTAACCCCCGATTATCCCAATCTGCACGAGCTGATTGAGAATATGAAGGAGACCATGTATCATACACAGGGAATAGGCATTGCCGCTCCTCAGGTGGGCGTGAATGCCCGAATCGTCTATATCGATGTGGATGTCCTGGCCGAGGATTTCCCCGAACTGAAGGATCGCCGCATGGTGCTCATCAATCCCGAAATCACCATCGACGAGACGGCGCCTGAGATTTCCCGCGAGGAAGGTTGCCTGAGCGTGCCCGGCATTCACGAGAATGTGTCTAGGCGCGAGAAAATCCATCTGCACTGGCAAGATGAGCAGTTCCAGGACCACGACGAGGACATCGAGGGCTATCTGGCCCGTGTGGTGCAGCACGAGTGTGACCACCTGGAAAAGACGCTGTTTATCGACCGCATCTCACCGATACGCAAACAGCTCATCCGCAGTAAATTGAATAATATGGTCAAAGGGAAGATTTCGTGCAAATACCGCTGCAAAGTGGCTCCGCACAACCGAAAGAAATAAAAAGTGGAAGATGTCTCACGACAGCCTCCACAAACCTTAAATCTAATACCATGAAAAACACACATGCAAATGTACAACCCTTTTTTTGAATTGTACAAATAATTTAAGAAATTTTTATATTTTTATATAAAAATTTAGAAATTCCCAACATTAAGTAAATAGAAATAGCGGCTGCTCCGTCTAGTACGGGGCAGCCGCCGTTCACAATCATCTAAAACCCTTATATTTGACTGTTTTTCAGTTTCAGTCTATCAGAACTTCATACCGAAGGCAATCTGTACATTGCCGTTCTTGGCTTTGTTCTCGCCCAGGACATACTCTTCCTTGAATACCTTGGTAAGACCCAGGGTGTAACGGGCCTGAACAAAGGCGTTGTCGGTGATGTTGAAGGTGGCACCCAGACCCATACCGAAGTCAACAGGCTTGGTGCCGTCCTTCAAGTCGTAGGTCTCATCATCGCCCTTGACTTTCACCTTGTTATATACATTGAAACCTACTTGCGGGCCCAAGTCGATGCTGAACTCGGGAGTTGCATAGTACTTGAACATCACGGGAACATTGATGTAGTTGGCATTATATTTAATGTCGGTCGACGTGAGCTCAAGGCCGTGGTTATTGATGTCAAAAGCAAGAGCCTTGGACTTACCACCCTGCGCGGCAAACACGACTTCGGGAGCAATGCCGAACTTCGGAGAAACCTTGTACTCCATGATCAGACCCACCTGATAGCCGGGCTTCATGCCGTGCTCGACATTAGGACCCCAGAAGTTGGTCATGTCAACGCCGACCTTTCCTCCGAACTGGACTTGAGCCATTGCGCTCACACTAACGATCGCGGCTGCAATCAAGACAACGAACTTCTTCATAGATACTGAAAACGTTAAATGGTTATCTTTCTGTTAACCAATCAGAACTTCATACCGAAGGCAATCTGTGCATTGCCGTTCTTCTCGTGGCTCTCATTAACATCAAATACATTGGTCAAGCCCAGGGTGTAACGAGCCTGTACAAATGCGTTGTCGGTCAGGTTGTAGGTAGCACCCAGGCCTACACCGAAGTCGACAGTCTTGGTGGCTTCCTTCAGATCGAGAGTCTCTTTTGCCTCAAGCGATGAGACTTTGCCCGATGCGGTGACTTTGCTATACACGTTGAAGCCCACCTGAGGACCAAAGTCGATGCTGAAATTAGGAGTAGCATAGCACTTGAGCATCACGGGGACATTGATATAGTTGGTGTGGAAGGTGCCCTTGGCCTTAACCGACAAACCGCCAGTGATGCCGGGGATACCCTCTTCTTCATAAGTTCCGGTTGCTTTACCACCCTGTGAAGCAAAAACGACCTCAGGAGCGATGGCAAACCTGGGATTGAACTTGTACTCCATGATCAAACCCACCTGATAGTTGGGCTGCACGCCGTGAGGTGCATCTTCACCCCAAAAATGAGTCAAGTCAAAACCAACTTTTCCACCAAACTGAACTTGAGCGCTAGCGCTCATGCTAACGATTGCAGCGGCAATCAAAACAAAAACTTTCTTCATGAAAACTGATTTTTAATAAAACTTATTCTTATTATCTTGTTAAAATCGTTCTTTTTGCAAAAACGCATCTTAGACACAAAATATTATGTCAGGTTTAATCACACCTAACAAAAAAATATCAATTTAATGAAATATGGGACATTTTGAGGCGCAAATCGGACACGAATTCCTCATGATTTGCCGTATTGCTTGCAATACTGCTGGATGCCGCAGTTCAGGCAATCGGGGCGCAAGGCCTTGCACACGTAGCGCCCGTGGAGCAATATCCAGTGATGGGCCTTGAAGCGCAGGTCTTCGGGGATATGCCTGGTCAGGTCACGTTCCACGTCGTTGGGCGTCTTGCCCTGCGACAGTCCCACGCGGTGCGACACGCGATAGACGTGGGTGTCGACCGGGATGGTCGCTTTGCCGAAGGCGGCGCCCATCACCACGTTGGCCGTCTTGCGTCCCACGCCGGGCAGGGACGTCAGGTCCTTCATGTTGTCGGGCACCTGGCCGTCAAACTCATCGACCAGTTTCTGGGCCATCGCTTGCAGGTGGGCCGCCTTGCTGTTAGGATAAGACACGCTCTTGACATACTCCAGGATGTCCTCCACGCTGGCCTGGGCCATCGCCTGAGCGTTGGGAAAGGCCTCAAACAGCAGAGGAGTCACCATGTTCACCCGCTTGTCGGTGCACTGGGCGCTCAGCATCACAGCCACCAGCAGCTCAAACGGGTCGCGATGCTGCAACTCCGTCTCGGGATTAGGCTGATTCACCTGGAAATACGCCAAAATCCCCTCATATCTCTCCTTAATGGTCATCTCAGATAATATGTCTTATTTATATAATGTAGAGACGCAAAATCTTGCGTCTCTTTATCTTGGTCCTTAGCCATTAGCCTTTAGCCTTTAGCCGTCAGCCTCTAAACTCTAAACCCTAAACTCTAAACTATTTTGCCGCCGCAAGGCGGCAAAATATCAATGTGCGCTCTTGAACTCGTCGAGGAAGCGAACGTCGTTCTCGCTGAACATGCGCAGGTCCTTCACCATGTACTTCAGGTTGGTGATGCGCTCCACGCCCAGTCCGAAGGCATAGCCGCTATACACGGTGCTGTCGATGCCGCTGGCCTCAAGCACGGCAGGATCCACCATGCCGCAGCCCAGAATCTCGACCCAGCCCGTGTGCTTGCAGAAACCGCAGCCCTTGCCGCCGCACAGCATGCACGTCACGTCCATCTCGGCGCTCGGCTCGGTGAACGGGAAATAGCTGGGACGCAGACGGATCTCGGTCTCGGTGCCGAACAGCTCCTTGGCGAAGTGCAACAGCACCTGCTTCAGGTCGGCAAAGGTCACGTTCTTGTCGATATACAGTCCCTCGATCTGGTGGAAGAAGCAGTGGGCGCGAGCCGTGATGGCCTCGTTGCGGTAAACGCGGCCCGGGCAGATGATGCGGATGGGCGGCTGCTGGCGTTCCATCGTGCGCACCTGCACCGAGCTGGTGTGGCTCCTCAGCACGATGTTGCGGGTCACGTCCTGCTCGTTTTTCTCGATGAAGAAGGTGTCCTGCATGTCGCGAGCGGGATGGTCGGCGGCAAAGTTCAGCGCGCTGAACACGTGCCAGTCGTCCTCCACCTCGGGACCGTCGGCAATGGTGAATCCCAGGCGCGAGAAGATGTCGATAATCTGCTTACGAACCACCGAGATCGGGTGCCTCGTGCCCAGCTCGGCCGGGAAGGCCGGGCGGGTGATATCGATCTTGTTCTGCTCCTTGGCCTGCTGCTTCGTGGCCTCACGCAGGGCATTGATCTTGTCGGTAGCGAGGTTCTTCAGCTCGTTGAGCTTCTGGCCCAACTCGCGTTTCTCCTCGGGAGCCACCTCACGGAACTCGTTGAACAGAGCGGTAATCTCACCTTTCTTACTCAGGTATTTGATACGCAACGCCTCAAGGGCCTCTTCATTCTCGGCCTTGAGTTCAGCAATCTGCGCCTTCAGCGCTTCTATCTTATCCTTTAACATAGTCTAACTCTAAGTTTTAACGTGCAAAGGTACGAAATAGTTTTCAGTTAGGCGCTAAGAGTGCACAGTTTTTTCAGCACCCCCGCGACTTTATCGCCCTAATCGTTGTTCAGGATGTTGCTGATGAGGATGGTGAGGTCGCTGATGTTGATGGCCCCGTCGCCGTTCATGTCGGCATAGGGGTATTGCGCGGCCTCCAGGTCTTCATTGTTCAAAATCATGTTCACCAACAAAGTGACATCACTCACATTGACAACCCCATCCCCATTCATGTCACCCAGGCGGCCTGCCGTGATGTTGCAGGTCTCGTCGGCAAAAGCTACCTCCACGCCGCTTGTGGTGGTGAACAGCGTGTGGCGCAGCTCGATGACACCGTTGCCGCCGAAGTCGTCGCCAGCTGTCACGTCAAACGTCACCAGCGCACCGCTGTTGCCCTTATAGGGCTTGACGTTGAGCGAATAGGACAACAGGCGGGTGACGTTGTCGGGAAACGGGGTCGCCGTGAGGGTGTGGGTGGCGTTCTTGCGCGAGGTCAGGGCGAAGTTGCTGGCGGTGAGGCCGTCGGGCAGGTAAATGTCGCTCTGGAAGGCGGTGTACTCGGCCTCGTTGTCCAGCAGGATGCTCACCGTGCAAGTCTCGCCGGGGGTGATATTGAAATCCTCGATATAGAAGCGGTCGGTAGCGGCGGCAAACAATGCCGCCACTCCCAGCGCTGCGAATAACAAAAGTCTCTTCATGATCTCTTTAATTACAGGGTTTTGGGTGTTAACGGATGACCTTGGTGACGGTGCGGGTGCCGTCGTTGTAGGTGGTTACGACGATGTTCATGCCTGTGGCGGGTTGCGACAGTTGCTGGCCGGCGGCGTTGAAGTAGTCCACGCGTGTGATGGCCTTGCCGGCCACCGTCTCGCTCACGGCGGTGACGTTGTCCACGCCGATGGTGAAGGCGTCGAGGCGCACGGTCTCGCAGGCCGTGGTTACCAGCTCGATGCCGTCCACGGTGATGTCGCCCATGACGTTGCCTGTGGCCGTGACGTTAAAGGTCAGCAGGGCTCCCTCGTGGCCGCCGATGGCAGTCAGGGCCGGGGTGTAGCACAGCGCGCGGATGTTGCCGCCGTCGATCGTGTTCACGTCGAGGATGTGGCTGCCGGCGCGGTCGGTCAGTGCGAAATTAGTCGCGGTCAAGCCCTCGGGCAGGTTCAGGTCAAGTTGGAAGGCGCAGTAGTCCATCGCGTTGTCGAGCAGGATGCTCACGGTGCGTGTCTCGCCGTTGGCCAGGCAGACGCTCTCGCCACTCATGCGATCGTTGCCGTTTTCTAGCATTGCCGCGCGGCGAGGAGCACGTTGCGGCACCCTGTTGATTTCGCTTGCGATGAGCATGATGTCGGTCACGGTGATGTTGCCGTCGCCATTCATGTCGGCAGCCTCAAAGACGAACGGGCTGGGATGCTGCTGCATCACATACTGGGCGGTGACGACGATGTCGGTCACGGTGACGGTGTGGCTGTCGTTGGCGTCGCCAGGGATAAAGGTGGTCACCGTGATGACGGCCCCGGCGTTGGGGAGGTACAGCTCCTGGTAGTTCACTTTCGTGAGCAACGAGTTGCGCAAGTAGATGCTATAGTCGCCGGCAGCCTCCTGAGACACGGCCACGTTGATGTAGAACAGGGCTCCGTCATTGCCCGTGATGGGCACCGACCACGGCGTGTAGCACAGCACGCGCACGGCCCCGTCTTCCATGCGGTCGACGATGAGGATGTGGTCATCACTCAATCGGTCGGAGGGCGTGACGTCGTACTCGTCATCATCGTTGGTCACAACGTTAAATCCCTCGGGCAGATAGATGTCGGTCTGGAACGCGAGAATCGTCTCGCTGTTGTTCAGATATACTGGGATGGTGATGGTGTCGCCATGCAGGGCCTCGTCGCCATACATATAGAAGGCATTGTCGGCACTCAAGCTCTTGACCGAGACATAGCATGACGCAATGAGGTTACTACCGTCGGTCGTCGCCGCCGTGATGGTCGCCTGGCCCACAGCAACGCCCGTCACCAGTCCATTCTCGTCAACCGTGGCCACACTCGGGTCACTAGACGACCAAGCAACCGTCTTGTTCGCCGTATTCTTCGGCAAGACCGTCGCATTTAACTGCAACGTCTCCCCCTCAATAACCACTGCCTCCGTCCTATCGACCTCAATCGAAGAAGCGACCGCATCCATCTCCACAATAGAGCCGAAATATGGCCCCCAATCGCTGTCTGCTTGATAGGCCGCAGAGGTGCCAGCGGGCACATACAACGTGCGACCGCTGTAGTCTCCTTGATAGATGTAAAAGACCGAACTGCCCATCGTTATCTTCGATAAATCGACAATAAATGAATACACCTCATTGAGAGCGGAGCAGCCGGAGAACGCGTAGGTGCCGATATTTGTGACGGAGTTAGGGATGTTGATGCTGATGCTGGTGAGGGAGGAGCAGCCATAGAATGCTTGAAGGCCAATATTTGCGACGGAGTTAGGTATGGTGATGCTCGTCAGTGAGGAGCAGCCATAGAATGCTTGACTGCCAATATTTGCGACGGAGTTAGGTATGGTGATGCTCGTCAGTGAGGAGCAGCCTGAGAATGCCTCCTGGTCGATGTCTGTTACGGAGTTGGGAATGGTGATGCTTTTCAGAGCGGAGCAACCTGAGAATGCCCTCATACCGATTGAGGTGACGGAGCTGGGGAGGAAGAGGCTAGTCAGTGCTGAGCATTCGAAGAACGCGTAGTTGCCGATGGTGGTGACGGAGTTGGGAATTGTAGTGTTCATACAGCCCTGAATCAAGGTATTAGACGCCGTTTCAATAATTGCATTGCAGTTGTCGCGGGAGTCGTATTTTGGGTTATCTCTAGCCACGGTGATGCTGGTTAGTCCTGTGCATCCAAAGAACGCGGAGTTGTCGATGTTTGTGACGGAATTAGGGATGTTGATGCTGGTCAGTGCGGTGCATGAACTGAACGCGTAGTTGCCGATGGTGGTGACGGAGTTGGGAATTGTAGTGTTCATACAGCCCTGAATCAAGGTATTAGACTCTGTTTCAATCAAGGCATTGCAATTGTCGCGGGAGTCGTATGTCGGGTTATCGCTAGCTACGGTAATGCTTGTCAGAGCGGAGCAACCTTTGAACGCGTAGTTGCCAATGTTTGTGACGGAATTAGGGATGTTGATGCTGGTCAGTGCGGTGCATGAACTGAACGCGTAGTTGCCGATGGTGGTGACGGAGTTGGGAATGTCAATGCTGGTGAGTGCGGTGCAGCCATTGAACGCGCCGTAGCCGATGTTTGTGACAGAATTGGGGATGTTGATGCTTGTCAGTGCGGAGCATTTATAAAATGCGTAGTCGCCGATGGTTGTGACAGAGTTGGGGATGCTGATTGTTTTCAGGTTTCGGCATTCATAGAACGCGTTGGTACCGATGGTAGTGACGGAGTTGGGAATGTCAATGCTGGCTAGTTCTTTGCATTCATAGAACGCACCGTAGTCGATGCATGTGACTGAGTAGGTTGAGCCGTTGTAGGTGACTGTGGCAGGGATGGTGACGTCGCCTGAATATTCGTTAGTGTACTGAGAAGAATAACCTCCTTTATAGGTTACTTTGGCTTCGTTGTAGTTGAGGATGTTGTAGTAGATGCCGTCAACTTCGAAGTCGTGGGCGGTGGCGGTGGCTGGCATCAGGATGGCCAGCAGGAGTAATGTAGCAGTAAAGAGGTGTTTCATTGTTGTATCGTTTTTATGGTTAATGTTCTGGGTGTTTTTATATCTTGCAAAGTTACTGAAAATCATTAAGAAATGCAAGGGATGGCACGATTTTATCGGAAAATCGTGCCTGAGAGTGCGGCGGTTGTCGGTCTAATCGTTGTTGTTCAGGATGTTGCCGATGAGGATGGTCAGGTCGCTGATGTTGATGGCGCCGTCGCCGTTCATGTCGGCATAAGGGTATTGCGTGGCCTCCAGGTCATTGTTGTTCAAAATCATGTTCACCAACAAGGTGACATCACTCACATTGACAACCCCATCCCCATTCATGTCACCATTGTCAATGACGGGATCGGGACCCATTTCGACGATGTCGTTGAAATAAGCGCTCCACCTGTTGTCGGCTTGATAGGCCGCAGAGGTGCCTGCCGGCACATAAAGCGTGCGCCTGCTGTAGTTCCCTTGTTGGAGCTCAAAGACGTAAATGCCCATCGTGATATTAGATAAATCGCTGATATAGGAATACACCTTTTTCAGCGCAAAGCAGCCATAGAACGCCCCGTAGTCGATGCGTGTGACGGAGTTGGGGATGATGATGCTGGCCAGTGAGGTGCAGCCGGCGAATGCTGCGTCGTCGATGGTAGTGACTGAATTGGGGATGTTGATGCTGGTGAGTCCTGTGCACCTTTGGAACGCGCCAGAGCCGATGGTCGTGACGGAATTGGGGATGTTGATGCTGGTCAGTGAGGTACAGTCATAGAACGCATCATCGCCAATTTTTGTGACAGAGTTGGGTATGCTGATGTTTGCCAGGGACGAGCATCCAAAGAATGCATAATCGCTGATGGTAGTGACGGAGTTGGGGATGTCAATGCTGGTGAGTCTTTTACAGTTACTGAACGCATTGTCGCCGATGCATGTGACGGAGTTGGGGATTGTGGTGTTGATGCACCCGGCAAACAAGGTATTGGACGCCGTTTCAATAATTGCATTGCAGTTGTCACGGGAGTCGTATTTTGGGTTATCGCCAGCCACGGTGATGCTGGTCAAGCCCGAGCATCTACCGAATGCCCTCATACCGATTGAAGTGACGGAGCTGGGGAGGAAGAGGCTAGTCAGTGCTGAGCATTCGAAGAACGCGTAGTTGCCGATGGTTGTGACGGAGTTGGGAATGTCAATGCTGGTGAGCGCGGAGCAGCCCTGGAACGCGCCGCGGCCGATGCTTGTGACGGAGCTGGGGATGTTGATGCTGGTCAAGGCGGAGCGGAAGGAGAACGCTTCGTTGCCGATGGCTGTGACAGAGTTGGGTATTACGGTGTCGAAGCACCCGACAATCAAGGTGTTAGACGCCGTTTCAATCAAGGCATTGCAGTTGTCGCGGGAGTCGTATTTTGGGTTATCGCTAGCCACGGTGATGCTAGTCAGGACGGAACAATGATAGAAAGCGCCAAGGCCGATGGCTGCAACGGAATTGGGAATGCTGATGCTGGTCAGTGCGGTGCAATTCTCGAACGTGTCGTCGCCGATAGCCGTGACGGCGTAAGTTGAGCCGTCGTAAGTGACGGTAGCGGGGATGATGATGTCGCCTGAATAATCCTCAGTATATTCATTAAAGAAATGTCCTCTAAAGGTTACGGCGACCTCGTTGTCGTTGAGGATGTTGTAGTAGATGCCGTCGACTTCAAAGTCGTGGGCGGTGGCGGTGGCTGGCATCAGCAGGGCCAGCAGGAGTAATGTGGCAGTAAAGAGGTGTTTCATTGTCGTATCGTTTTTATGGTTAATGTTTTGGGTGTTTTTATATCTTGCAAAGTAACTGAAAATCATTAAGAAATGCAAGGAAAGGGCGGGAATTTTTCCCGGAAAGCCTTGCCCGTGAGCGCGGCCACTATCATTGCGACTCGTCCTATTTGATCGCGCTAACGCGCGAGAAATCAAAAAAAATATTGATTAAAACCGTGTCGAGCAGAGTTTTACAACAGCCCCGCTGAGCGATGGGGCCGCGATGGCATCGCGGCATACGGAACGGAGAGGCGGGGGTGCAAGCCGGAGGCTTGCAATACATCGACGGGGCGGGCTCATGGGGCCGCGACTCAGTCGCGGCACAGAGGACCGGGCGGGCGCTGTGGGGCCGAGATGGCATCACGGCATACGGGACTTGCGGGGAACAGTTGGCATCATGGCATCGTGGTGGACTGGATTGAGGAGGGGCGGAAGTGTTAAAGTATTGTTATGAGGGTCGCCAGTGTAGTGGAGGAGGTTGAGTTTTAGGGCTTGGTCTACAAGGAGTTGGGCTTGATGGTGGTGCCGGGCCTGGCGGAGGTGGGCGGTGACTTTCTTGAGGAGGTCGTCGGGGTGGATGGTTTCTCCTGGCTGGAGGACTGAGGTGATGACAGTGCGCAAGGTGTCGTCGCTGAAGGGGGCCTGGGTCGTGGGCTGCGGGTCGGCCTCGTGTGGGAGGTTGTCTGGGCCGATGGTGAATTGTACCTGGGTGTTGAGTGAGGCGTTGCTGAGGTCGTAGCTGCGGACGAGCCGTGCGGTGGTGACCTCGCGCTGGGTGGAGAGCGAGAAAACGTTGGTGGTGCTGAGGAAGAGGAGTTTACCCAGGTTGCCTGTGGTGCTGGCCTTCTTGCTGAGGTTGTTGTACCCGATGAAGAGGAAGCTGGTCTCGGAGTGGTTGGTGACGTCGCGGACGATGCGGCAGAACTCGGATGCGATGTTCACACCGCAGCAAGGCATGAAGTGGTCGATGTCGTCGATGACGACAAGGGCGGGATTGAGCTGGTTGATGGTGTGCTCGATGTTGCGGGTGAGGGCATAGACGTTGTCGCGCTCGACGCCGAGGATGTCAAGGCAGATGTAGTTGAGGCTGTCCTTGTTGGTGGCGTGGGCCGCGAGTTCGCGGTAGATCTGGGCGCTGGTGTGCGGGCCGTTGACGGTGTCGATCCAGAGGACGGAGCGCGGCGTGGTCTTGGAGGGGCCGTTGACGGTGACGGTGTCGTTGACGTGGGCCGAAGGGAAGGTGGAACATTGATTGGAGAGGACTGCGCTGGCGAGGAGCTTGGCGAAGTGATGGGCTCGGCAGGTTTCCTTGCCGGTGAGGTAGGTGCTCTGGTGCTGGCGCAGTATGGGCTGGCCGTTGATGGTGATGAGCGGCTCGACGGTGAGGTGGTCGAGGTTGGTGTCGGCATTGAACAGGCAGTCTTGCCAGGGGTCGTTGTCGGAGAGATCGGGCTTGCGGAAATAGTGGATGTTCATGGTTGCTTGGATTTAATGATGTGTTTAACTTGGTATTACTTGGGTGCAAAGATAGTGAATTGACAGGGGGTTGTCAAGAGGGAGGAGGGGATTTTTTGTCTTGGGGCCGCGATGGCATCGCGGCAAACGGAACGGGAGGCGGGGGTGCAAGCCTGAGGCTTGCAATACACTGACGGGGCGGGCTCGTGGGGCCGCGATGGCATCGCGGCAAACGGAACGGGAGGCGGGGGGTGCAAGCCTGAGGCTTGCAATACACCGACGGGGCGGGCGATGGGGCCGCGACTGAGTCGCGGCACAGGGGGACCGGGCGGGCGCGGAGGGGCCGCGATGGCATCGCGGCAAACGGAACGGGGAGGCGGGGGTGCAAGCCTGAGGCTTGCAATACACCGACGAGGCGGGCGATGGGGGCGTGATGGCATCGCGGCTACCAGCGCTCTTGTTTAGAGGATTTATTACAAAAACAACTGTACTTGACTCCCCGGTCAAGTACAGTTGTTGGATGGATGGGGGAAGAGGGTTGTTTAGGGCTCGCGGCCTTCGATGATGGCCTCGGTGTCGCGGGCGATCATGTATTCCTCGTCGGTGAGGACGACAACGACCTTGACCTTGCTGTCGGGGGTGCTGATTTCGCCTTCCTTGCCGCGCCAGAGGGTGTCGTTGAGTTCCTCGTTAATCTTCACGCCCAGGTATTCCAGCTGACGGCAGACGCGCTTGCGGGTCTGGAACTGGTTCTCGCCGACGCCGCCGGTGAAGGCGATGATGTCCACGCCGCCGAGTTCGGCTGCATAGGCGCCGATGTACTTGAGGATGCGGAGCTCGTACATGTCGAGGGCGAGCTGTGCGCGCTTGTCGTTCTTCTCCTCGGCAGCGTCAACGACGTCGCGCATGTCGCTGCTGAGTCCGGTGATGCCGAGGACACCGCTCTTCTTGTTGATGATGTTGAGCATCTCGGCAGGGGTGAGGTTGTACTTCTCCATGAGGAAGAGGAGTGCACCGGGATCGACGTCGCCCGAGCGTGTGCCCATCATCAGGCCCTCGGTGGGAGTGAGTCCCATGGTGGTGTCGATGCTCTTGCCGTCCTTGATGGCGCTGATGCTGGCACCGTTGCCGATGTGGCAGCAGATGATGCGCTTGCCCTGGGGGGTAGTGCCGAGCATCTCACAGACGCGCTGTGTGATGAAGCGGTGGCTCGTGCCGTGGAAGCCATAGCGGCGCACGTGGTCGGTGGTGTAATACTCCATGGGCAGGGGATACATGTAGGCAGCCTTGGGCATGGTCTGGTGGAAGGCGGTGTCAAACACGCCGACCTGGGGAACGCCGGGCAGCACGGCCTCGATGGCCTCGATGCCTGCCATGTTAACGGGGTTGTGCAGCGGGGCGATGCCGTAGCACTCGCGAATCATCTCCTTCACCTCGTCGGTGATGAGGACGCTGCGGCTGAACTTCTCGCCGCCATGTACCACGCGGTGACCCACGGCGTCGATTTCCTTGAGGTCCTTGATGCAGCCGTACTCGGGATTTACCAGCGCGTCGAGGATGGCCTTGATGGCACCCTTGTGGTCGGTAAGACCGAGGTCGATGTTCTTTTTGCTGCCGTCATCAAACTTGAGCTTGATGAAGCCGTCGGGCAGACCGATTTTTTCCACACCACCCTCGGCGAGGGTCTTGTTCTCCTTGATCTCGATGAGTTTGTACTTGGCAGAGCTGCTGCCGCAGTTAAGCACTAAGATATTCATTTTTTATTTAGTTGTTAGTTGTTGGTTTTTAATCTTTTTTTATTGGGGCCTTAAAGTCTTTAAGGTCTTTAAGGACTTTAAGGACTTTAAGGTCTTTAAGGATAGCGTTGACACCTAAGGTCTAATGTCTAATGTCTAATGTCTAAAGTCTAAGGTCTAAGGTCTAAAGTCTTACCTGTTGATGGCCTGGTTGCAGGTGAGGATGACGGTGCGGTAGATGTCGTCCTCGTTGCAGCCGCGTGACAGGTCGTTGACGGGAGCGGCGAGACCTTGCAGGACGGGACCTACGGCCTTGGCTCCGGCGATGCGCTGAACGAGCTTGTAAGCGATGTTGCCGACACCCAGGTCGGGGAAGACGAGCACGTTGGCGTTGCCGGCGATGTCGCTACCGGGAGCCTTGCTGGCGCCTACGCTGGGCACGATGGCTGCGTCGGCCTGGAGTTCGCCGTCAATCTTCAGGTTGGGGTTCATCTCCTTGGCGATGCGGGTTGCCTCGACCACCTTGTCGACGCGCTCATGCTTGGCGCTGCCCTTGGTCGAGAAGCTCAGCATGGCGATTTTGGGATCGTCGATTTCGGCAAGGGCGCGTGCGGTGCGGTCGGCGCTCACGGCGATCTGAGCCAGCTGCTGGGCGTCGGGATCGGGAACGACGGCGCAGTCGGCAAATACCATCACGCCATTGTGTCCGTAGGGCGAACCCTCGGGGAGGAGCATCAGGAATGCGCCGCTGACGGTGCTGATGCCGGGAGCCGTCTTCAGTACCTGGAAGGCAGCACGCAGCACGTTGCCCGTGGTGTTCATCGCACCGGCCACCTGTCCGTCGGCGTCGCCAGCCTTGATGAGGAGGCAACCCAGATAGAGCGGGTCAAGCACCTTCTTGTGTGCGTCCTCGATGGTGACGCCCTTGGCCTTGCGGAGCTCGTAGAACAGTTGTGCGTATTTCTCGACGCCCTCGCTGTCGTTGGGGTTGATCACTTGGGCCTTGTCGATGTTCTTGAGACCGAGTTCGGCGGCTTTGGCGAGGATTTCGGCCTTGTCGCCAATGAGCACGATGTCGGCGATGCCGTCGGCGATGATGCGCTCGGCAGCGGTCAATGTGCGGGGTTCGGTACTCTCGGGAAGAACGATGCGCTGCCTGTTGGCAATCGCGTTGCTTTTGAGTTTCTCAAATAAAGGTTCCATGTTTCTTTTTAGATAGTATTTTAGGAAAACTGATTTGTTATTGGTTTGATTGCCCCAAAGGTACTGCTTTTTTGTCAATAAGAAGTTATAATGAGGACAAAAAAACAAACAACTTGGGTAACATTTGTGTTGCCCAAGTTGTCTGATAAGTTTCAATGACGGGATTACTCGCCGAGGATGGCTGCTACGCCGGGCAGGGTCTTGCCCTCGATGGCCTCGAGCATGGCGCCGCCGCCGGTCGAAACGTAGGAAACCTTGTCGGCCAGGCCGAACTTGTTGACGGCTGCTACCGAGTCGCCACCGCCCACGAGCGAGTAGGCGCCGTTCTGGGTTGCCTCGGCCACATATTTGGCGATCTCGCCGGTGCCGTGAGCGAAGTTCTCGAACTCAAACACGCCGACGGGACCGTTCCACAGGATGGTCTTGCTGTCGAGGATGATCTTCTTCCAGTTCTCAAGCGAAGCCTCGCTGGCATCCATGCCCTCCCATCCGTCGGGGATGTTGTAGATGTCCACGGTCTGGCGGTTGGCGTCGTTAGAGAAGCTGTCGCCGGCCACGGTAGCTACCGAGAGGCTCAGGTTCACGCCTTTCTCCTTGGCAGCCGCGATCACGTTCAGTGCCTCGGGCATCAGGTCGTCCTCATGCAGCGAGTCGCCGATGTGGCCACCCTGTGCCTTGATGAAGGTATAGCCCATGCCGCCGCCGATGATGAGGTTGTCCACCTTGTCGAGCAGGTTCTTGATGACCGACAGCTTGGAAGAAACCTTGCTGCCGCCGATGATGGCGGTGAAGGGGTGCTGAGCGTTCTTCATCACGTTGTCGATGGCGGTCACCTCTTTCTCCATGAGGTAGCCCAGCATCTTGTGGTCGTTGTCAAAGAAGTCGGCGATGACGGCCGTCGAAGCGTGGCGACGGTGTGCGGTGCCGAAAGCGTCGTTCACATAGACGTCGGCATAGCTGGCGAGCGTCTTGGCGAACTCGGTCTGACGGGCCTTCATCTCCTTCTTGGCGGCGTCGTAGTTGGGATCATCCTTCTCGATGCCCACGGGCTTGCCTTCCTCCTCGGGGTGGAAGCGCAGGTTCTCGAGCAGCAGCACTTCACCGGGCTTGAGCGCGGCGGCCTGGTTGTAAGCCTCGGCGCTGTCCTGGGCGAATTGAACGGGACGGCACAGAGCAGCGGCCACGGCGCTGGTGATCTGGTTCAGTGAGAGCTTGTGGTTGATTTTGCCCTTGGGCTTGCCCATGTGTGACATGATGATGAGAGCACCGCCGTCAGCGAGGATTTTTTTCAGGGTGGGAACTGCTCCGCGGATGCGGGTGTCGTCGGTGATTTCACCTTTCTCGTTCAGGGGCACGTTAAAGTCAACGCGCACGATTGCCTTGTGTCCGGCAAAGTTAAAGTCATTGATTTTAGCCATTTGTAAAAAAATTATTTCTTGAAATATTATTTAGTGCTTTGTATAATCAAACTGCAAAATTAAGAAATTATTCTTTGATACCATCCATTTTTATGGAAAAAACCAAATTTTTGTGGAAATATCTTACTATTTTGTCATTTTTAAGAATAAACAACCACTGCGTCCCGACTTTTTACGCTATATTTGCATGCGACAAACTAAAATGAGTATATCTATATGAAGAAATTATTATTTGTGTTGATGTCGTCGGTATTGTTGATTTCTTGTGGCATGCTGTCACACAATGCTGATGATATCATTAACGACATGCGCGATGCCAGGCATGCGCAATATGTCAACGTGGGCAGTGGCCTGTTGGGCCTTGGTCGCCTGATCTCGCCGACGCTGTCCGAGGCCAGCCTTGGCATCTCGTCGGTGCAGGTGCTTGACTTGAGCCGTTGTGACGGACACGTGCGTGACAAGTTCAGGAAGCGTATCCAGAACCTTTACAAGAACCGCTACTATGAGGAGATTATCACCAGCCAGAGCGGTTATGATACCAAGACGGCGCTCGTGCACCGCGATGGCCAGTATGTGAATGAGATCGTGCTTGCCAGCTCGAGCGATATGAACGATGTGATGATCCTCATCTTCGGTCACATCAACCTCGAGAACCTGCAACGCATCGTCAACGACCAGAGCAACTATTTCATCAAATAGTGCCCGAATCAAGGGTTATGAAAATAGAGAATAACATCCAATAGAAACATTAACATTAACATAGCATTAATTATCATTATGATGAAAGAGAAGATTAAAGAGCAATTCAAACAGCGTTTTGGCACTGATTGTGTCATCTATGCGTCGGCAGGGCGCATCAACCTGATTGGCGAGCACACCGACTACAATGGCGGTTTTGTGTTCCCGGGTGCCATCAACAAGTATATCATGGCTGCTATCAACATTAACGGTACCGACAAGGTGCGTGTCTACAGTATGGACATGGACGCCTACTGCGAGTTCGGCCTCAACGAGGAGGATGCTCCCGCCGATCAGTGGGCCCGCTACATCTTCGGCGTGTGCCGCGAGACCATCAAGCGTGGCGGCGTTGTCAAGGGCTTTGACACCGTGTTTGCCGGCAACGTTCCCCTGGGCGCAGGCCTGTCGTCCTCGGCAGCCCTGGAGTCCTGCTTTGCCTTCGCGCTGAACGACATGTTCAACGACAACAAGATTGACAAGTTTGAGCTGGCCAAGATCGGTCAGAGCACCGAGCATAACTACTGCGGCGTGAACTGCGGTATCATGGACCAGTTTGCCAGCGTGTTCGGCAAGAAGGACTGCCTGATGCGCCTCGACTGCCGCTCGCTGGAGCACGCCTATTTCCCCTTCCATCCCGAGGGCTACAAGCTGGTGTTGCTCAACAGCAAGGTGAAACACGAGCTGGTGGATTCGCCGTACAACAAGCGCCGCGAGTCGTGTGAGCGCGTGGCCGCTGCGCTGGGCGTGGAGACCCTGCGCGACGCCACTTACACCATGCTGGCCGACATCCGCGACAAGGTGAGCGACGAGGACTATCGTCGTGCCCGCTTTGTCATCGGCGAGAAGCAGCGCGTGCTCGACGTGTGCGACGCCCTGGAGCGTGGCGACTACGAGACCGTGGGCCGTTGCATGTTTGAGACCCACGACGGCCTCTCACGCGACTATGAGGTGAGCTGCGAGGAGCTGGATTACCTCAACGACGTGGCCCGCGAGTGTGGCGTGACCGGTTCGCGCATTATGGGCGGCGGCTTCGGCGGTTGCACCATCAACCTGGTGAAGGACGAGCGCTATGACAACTTCATTGCCACGGCCAAGGAGAAATTTAACGCCAAATACGGACATGAGCCCGAGGTGATCAACGTCATCATCAGCGACGGCGCTCACAAGGAGATGGATTGAGATGAAAAGCATCCGCATTGATACCCACGACACCGAGCGTGGCGAAATCACTACCTATGAACTCATCAACGCCAGCGGCGCGAGCGTGAAACTCTCGTCGCTGGGCGCTGGTATCCTGGAAATCAAGGTGCCCGACCGTGACGGCAATCTCGCCGACGTGGTGCTGGGCTACAAGGACGTGGCCGACTACTTCTATGACGGCCCCTGCGCCGGTAAGGTGCCCGGCCGTTATGCCAACCGCATCTGCAAGGGACATCTCGACATCGACGGTAAGGTCTATCAGTTGAACATCAACAACGGCCCTAACCACCTGCATGGCGGTCCCGAGAATTTCTCTAACAAGATTTGGGACTGCGAGATGGACGGCGACACCGTCGTGTTCTCGCTGGAGAGCCCCGACGGAGACGAGAAGTATCCCGGTAACCTCACGGCCCGCATCGCCTATAGCTGGAGTGACGACAATGTGCTCAAGATCACCCTTGGCGCAGTGACCGATGCTCCCACGGTGGTCAACCTGACCAATCACACCTATTTTAATATGGCCGGTGAGGATAAGGAGGGCACAGCCCTTGAACAGGTGCTCCAGCTCAACTGCTCGCGTTACTTGCCCACCGACGACACGCTCATCCCCAGCGGCGAGATGGCTCCTGTCGAGGGCACGCCGATGGACTTCATCGAGCCCAAGGTCGTTGGCCAGGACATCAAGCAGGACTTCCCCGCCTTGAAATACGGCAAGGGTTACGATAACTGCTGGGTCATTGACGGCTATGAGGACGGTGACGTGCACCTGGCAGCCGTGCTGTGTGACAAGAAGTCGGGCCGCGTGGTCGAGGTCAGCACCGACCAGCCTGCGGTACAGGTATATTCCGGCAACTGGCTTGGGGGTTCGCCTGTGAGCAAGAGCGGCAAGCAGTATCAAGACTATGACGGTGTGGCCATCGAGTGCCAGGGCATGCCCGATGCACCCAACCACGCCAATTTCCCGTCGCAGCTCCTTCGCCCCGACGAGGAATACCGCCGCGTTATCTTCTTTGATTTCAAAACACTATAACCTTTAAACTTTAATAATGAAACCGACACTTTTTGTACTTGCTGCTGGCATGGGTAGCCGCTATGGTGGCCTCAAGCAGCTCGATGGCCTGGGCCCTCATGGCGAGACCATCATGGATTATTCGATTTATGACGCTATTCACAGCGGATTCGGCAAGGTGGTCTTTGTGATTCGCAAGGACTTTGAGGCCGACTTCCGCGAGAAGATTTTATCCAAATACGAGGGTCACATTCCCGTCGAGGTGGTTTTCCAGGGGCTGAACGACCTGCCCGAGGGCTTCACCTGTCCTGCCGAGCGCGTTAAGCCGTGGGGTACCAATCACGCCCTGCTGATGGGTAAGGACGCCATCCATGAGCCGTTTGCCATCATCAATGCCGATGATTACTATGGCCGCAACAGTTTTGAGGTCATGGCCGCCGAGCTGTCGTCACTTCCCGAGGGCAGCAAGAACCATTACAGCATGGTGGGCTTCAAGGTGGGTAACACCATGAGCGAGAGCGGCACCGTGGCCCGCGGCGTGTGCGAGACCCGTGACAGTCTGCTCACCGGCGTAGTTGAGCGCACCGACATCGGCTATGACGCCGACCACAACATCACCTTCACCGACGAGAACGGCGAGGTTCAGCATCTGGCTTTTGAAACTCCCGTGTCGATGAACTTCTGGGGCTTCACTCCCGATTACTTTGAGTACAGCGAGAAGTGCTTTATCGAGTTCCTCAAGGAGAACATCGAGAAGCCCAAAGCCGAGTTCTTCATCCCGACGTTGGTCAACCAGCTCGTCAATAGCGGCACCGCCCAGGTGAAGGTCCTCACGACCGAGAGCCGCTGGTTTGGCGTGACCTATGCCGCCGACCGTCAGGGCGTGGTGGACAAGTTTGCCGAGCTGCACGCTACAGGCGTCTATCCCGACAAGATGTTCTAAAGAAGAATAGAGACATTATTTATTGCACGGCGGAGTTACCGTCGTGCGACAGAATCAGAAATCCCGAGAAGGCTAGCGCCTAATCGGGGTTTTTGATCATTAGGGTGCCCAGAAAAATCATATTTTACATTGTAGTGTATTTGAAAATAAAAGAGGCATAATGGGCTTACCCGTGGCCCTGCTAACTGCTCTAGGTTGCGAGGTTACGGGGGGACGGTTCTCATGTCCGAAAAATGCAAGCATTTTTCATTCATGAGAGCCGTCCCCGTTTGCTGGTGGAAACGGCCACGCCAAGGCGAGGCCCTACATCCGGCGGTTACTGGATACCCTAATCGTTTTTGGTGAAATGCCAGATGGCGGCGTTGTGGGCGTCGATGTGGCAGTCAAATTGGCTGCTGTCGCCTGATAAATTGGCTACGGTGGAATTGTCGGTGAGCAGTTCTACGCATCGGTAGGCACCATCGGCCATGCCGGCACACTCGAGGGCGTGCCTGGGGATGCGGATGCTTACCGATGCCGGCTCGTCCGCAAAGTTAACGACGATGAGCGTCATCTCGCCCTTGCAGTGCCGCAGGTAGGCGTACTGGCGGTGAGGATTTAACGTGTCTTGATTGACGTACATCAAATCGAAGAAGTCGCCCTGCTGGAGCGTTTTCTTGCTGTTGCACAGTCGCAGAATCTTGCGGTAAAGAGCCCGCAGGTGGCGTTCGTTGGGCGTGGGGTGTCCCTGGTGCCAGCGGCGCAGGGAGGGAACGCTCCAGTAATCAAAGATGGTCGTGCGCCCGTCATGGCCGCTGAAGCCCTCGGCGTCGGCTGCAGGTTCGCCCAATTCCTGGCCAGCGTAGAGCATGAACGGGCCGGATGTCATCGTAGCGCTCACGACCAGTGCCGGCAGGGCCTTGAACGGGTCGCCCAGGAATTGAGATGAGGCTATGCGCTGCTCGTCGTGATTTTCGAGGAAGTTGAGCGTGTGTCCCTTGATGCCTTCCACCGTCTGCCAGCATCGGGTGAGGTCATTAGCTGACCAGTTGTCACACGAAATGCCGCGCAGGGTATCATAGAGGGTTACTTTGTCGTAAAGGAAGTCAAATCCGGCGTCAAACACGTAACTGTGGTAGAGCGACACGTCATAAATCTCGGCGATGAAGATTATGTCGGGGTTGATTTCCTTGATTTTCCTGATGGCCCAACTCCAGAAGGCGACAGGCACCATGTGGGCCATGTCGCAGCGGAAAGCGTCAACGCCCTTGCCGGTCCAGAACTTGAGGATGTCGAGCATCTTGCGCCAAGTGTTGGGGATGGGGTCGAAGTGCGTGCTGCCGTTCCACGGGTCGATGCCATAGTTGAGTTTGATGGTCTCGTACCAGTCGTCCCGTCCGGGAGAAGCCGTGAAGCAGTCGTTGCCGGTGGCGCGGGCAGGAAACTCGCGGTAGGCATCGTCACCCTGTCCCAAATCCACCCCGTGAGGCGCGAAATCCTGGCCAGTGAGATAAAAGAAGTTGTTGCTCGGGTCAAAGAACATCATCGGGTTGTCGCCCTCGCCCAAGTCTAGGACTCCTGCAGGCTTGGCATCGCTCTCGTACTCGCGTGCCACATGATTGGGCACAAAGTCGATGATGACCTTGAGGCCCTCGTTGTGGGTGCGCTCGACAAGCGCCTCAAACTCGGCCATGCGGTTCTTTACCTTTACCGCAAAGTCGGGGCAGACGTCGTAGTAGTCCCGAATGGCGTAAGGTGAGCCGGCCTTGCCTTTCACCACATGCGGGTTGCAGGGCATGATGCCTTGTCGGGAGTAGTTGGTCGCGGTGGCATGCTCGATGACACCTGTGAACCACACGTGGGTTGCTCCCAGCGACTTGATGGAACGCAACTTGGTCTCGTCAATCTCGTTGAACTTGCCGCAGCCGTTTTGCTTGATTGTGCCATTGGGGATGCACTTCTCGTTGAGGTTGGTGAACCAGCGGGGCATTAATTGGTAGATGATGGGCTTGATATTCTGTTTCATACTGCAAATGTAAGGATTTTTGAATTATCTGGGAAATTTTTGAGATTAAAGTTTGGTGGTTAAGTTTAAAGGTTAAAGTTTAAAGGTTAAGGGTTAGAGGTTGGTTTTTTTGTGAGGTGTGGTATAGAGTTGATGGTATTAACTTAAATTAATCGTCTTTTCTTGCCCGGGTGTGGTAAAAAAGCGCTAAATTTGCCGATTATTCTGTTTATAAGAGCTGATGATAAGTTCCATCATAGACCAAAATACTGTCGACCGGCTGCGCTCGCTCATCAACGGTGTGCATCGAATCGTTATCACATGCCACAAGTCGCCTGACGGAGATGCGTTGGGGTCGACGTTGGCGTTGTGCCATGTGCTCAGGCGCTTGGGCAAGGAGGCTTATGTGGTCACGCCCGATATGGCGCCCAAGGCACTGGAGTTCATCCCCGGTGTTCGCGACATTGCCGTGTTCACTAAGCATGAGGCGCGCGTGCGTCACTATCTGGAGCAAGCCGAATTGCTGTTCTGCCTCGACTTCAATGCGATGCATCGCATTGACCGTCTGGGCGAGTTGATTGAGCCCTTGAAGATCAAGCGCGTGCTTATTGACCACCACCTTGATCCAGATGATGTCTTTGACGTGAAGATTTCTGTCCCCGAGGCATCTTCGACCTGTGAGCTGGTGTTCCGCGTGTTCATGCAGATGGGCCTGTTGCGCTTCATGGACCGTCATGCGGCCAGTTGCCTGTATGTGGGCCTGCTGACCGATACCGGCGGG
The DNA here is from genome assembly GCA_902776955.1 of uncultured Bacteroidales bacterium. Taxonomy (GTDB): domain Bacteria; phylum Bacteroidota; class Bacteroidia; order Bacteroidales; family Muribaculaceae; genus Sodaliphilus. Next base: position 33,341 of record CACYSG010000019.1, read on the forward strand.
TTTGCCTACAGCTGCGACAACCCCGAGTTCTACGAGATCATGGCGTCGGTGATGCGTCGCAACTTTGACCGCATCACGCTCTATAACAAGGCGATGAACACCTTCAGTGCCGACAGTCTGCGTCTTCAGGGCTATGCCATGAGTGAGAAGATGAAACTTTTCCCCCAGCATGGCGCTTCGCTCATTGTCCTGAGCAAGGAAGAGCTCGAGCGCTTCAATTACAGCCGTGGCGACACCGAGACCCTCGTCAACAAGCCACTGGCCATCCCCGAGATCTATTGGAGCGTGTTCCTGCGCGAGGACGTTGACCGCATCAAGGTCTCCTGCCGTTCCCAGGGCGATTTCTCGGTCAGCGACATCTGCGCCAAGTATTTCAACGGCGGTGGCCATCAGAATGCAGCCGGCGGTGACTTCATGGGTACACTAGCCGAGGCCGAGGCACTGTTTTACAAGGTGCTCGGTGACCTTTTCCCTGATATTCCCGTGAATGAAACGTTAACACCATCCCAAGAACAACAAGAACAAACACCATAATTATGATCATGAAAAGATTTTCTACGGTTTACATGCTGATGTGCGGACTGTGTGCCATCACGCTGTTCACCGCTTGTAACAACGACCAGAGTTATGCCGACCGCTTGAACGACGAGCGTAATGCCGTGAATGCCTATCTTGCCGATCACCGCGTTGAGATGAAGATTCCCGAGGATTCGGTCTTTGAGGTGGGCGAGAACGCGCCGTTCTACCGCATCGACGCCGACGGTAATGTCTTTATGCAGGTGCTCAACGCCGGTAACCGCGTTACCGACCGCGCAAAGAAAGGAGAACCGATATACTTCCGTTACTCGCGTTATAACCTGGCCACGTGGTATGCCGATGGCATCATGGCCCTCACCAGCGGAAACGAGAACACAATGGATGCCGCGTCGTGCTCCTTCAATTTCTCGGACTATACCTTGCCGTCCTCATCGCAGTGGGGTTACGGCATACAATATCCGTTGTTGTTCCTGGGCGTCGAGTGTGAGGTGAACCTCGTCGTCAAGTCGCAGTACGGCTTTACCAGCGAGATTTCCTACGTTACGCCCTTCCTCTTCCACGTGCGTTACTACCACAGTCAAATCTAACTTCTAAAATAGCTGTTAGCTATTAGCCGTTAGCCTTTAGCTGTTAGCTTTAACCTTTAAACTTTAACCTTTAAACTACACTAATCATGTCACTGATTAAATCAATATCCGGAATTCGCGGAACCATCGGCGGAAGGGCCGGTGATGGTCTGTCGCCACTCGATATCGTCAAGTTCGCATCGGCATATGCCACCTTTATGCGTCGCAACTCGCCCGTTCAGTCCAATGTCATTGTTGTGGGCCGTGATGCCCGCCTGTCGGGCCGCATGGTGCTGAATACCGTTGTCGGCACCCTCACGGGCATGGGCTTTGACGTGGTAAACATCGGCCTGGCCACCACACCGACTACCGAGCTTGCCGTTGTCGGCGAGCATGCCTGCGGCGGAATCATTATCACCGCTTCCCATAATCCCAAACAGTGGAACGCCCTCAAACTCCTCAACCACAACGGCGAGTTCCTCACCGATGCCGAGGGACGCGAGGTGCTGCGCCTGGCCGAAGCCGAGGACTTTGACTATGCTGACGTTGACCACTTGGGCCGCGAACAGAAAAACTACACGTGGCTGCGCCGCCACATCGAGCATGTGCTCGCACTTGACCTGGTAGATGTCGAGGCCATCCGCAAGGCCGACTTCACCGTTGCCGTCGATGCCGTCAACTCGGTGGGCGGTATCGCCATTCCTCAACTTCTCGAGGCCTTGGGCGTGAAGAAGGTAGAGAAACTCTTCTGTGACCCGACCGGTAACTTCGGCCACACGCCGGAGCCTATTCCCGAGAACCTGACTGCCATCAGCGACTTCATGCGCCAGGGCAAGGCCGATGTGGGCTTTGTCGTGGATCCCGATGTGGACCGCTTGGCCATCGTGATGGAGAACGGCGAGTTCTTTGTCGAGGAATACACCCTGGTTGCCGTAGCCGACTACGTGCTGTCCCATACCCCTGGCTCGACCGTGAGCAACCTCTCGTCGTCGCGCGCCCTGCGTGACGTGACCGTTAACCACGGCTGCACCTACACTGCCGCAGCGGTGGGTGAGGTGAATGTCACTACGGAGATGCGCCGCACGGGTGCCGTCATCGGTGGCGAGGGCAACGGAGGCGTCATCTATCCTGCCAGCCACTATGGCCGCGATGCCCTCGTGGGCGTTGCACTATTCCTGTCGTTGCTTGCCCATAGCGGCAAGACCGTCAGCCAGCTCAAGCAGACTTACCCGCAGTACAGCATCGCCAAAACCAAGCTCGAACTCAAGCCCGAGATGGATGTTGACGCCATCCTCAAGGCCGTTGAGAACCACTATCAGGGCGAGCAGATGACGACCATTGACGGCGTTAAGATCGACTTTGCCGACGGTTGGGTGCACCTGCGCAAGAGCAATACCGAGCCCATCATCCGCATCTACAGCGAGGCTCACTCGATGGAAGAGGCCGAGCGACTGGGTGAGGATGTGAAGAAGATTGTCCTGTCGTTGATCTGATGCGAAATTGACAAGGATAAAAGGCTGATATTTAGCTTTATATAGACGCAAAACGCCATCACAGAGACGCAAGATCTTGCCTAGGAGACGCAAGATTTTGCGTCTCTACTGTGAGGGTGTTTTTTTGTGTGACTATCGTTAATTTGAGGAAATAGCGCTACTTGTTTGGCGTGACGGTGATGACGGCATATTCCGAGTCGGTGCCGATGCGGAATTTGCCGCCCCAGATGCCGATGCCCGAGCTGACGTAGTAGTCGGTGTTGCCGCGTTTCCACTGCCCGTAATCACACTCATACATCGCCCGAGTGACCCAGTTCAGGGGCCACACCTGTCCGCGATGGGTGTGTCCGCTCAGCTGCAGGTCCACACCGCAATGCTCTGCCTCCTCGAGATGGTAGGGCTGGTGGTCGAGCAAGATGATGTATTGATCGCGGTTCACGCCGTTCACCAGTTGCTCGACGCTCTTGCGAGAGCGGTTGCTGCGGTCGTCTCGTCCCACGATGGTCACGCCCGGCGCCACACTGGCCGTATCGTCGCGCAGGATGCGGATTCCTGTCTCTTGTAGCAGGTCCAACGCCTTGTCGATGCCGGTGATGTACTCGTGGTTGCCCAGGCAAGCGACGACAGGCGCCTGCAGGCGTTGCAGCTGGGCGGCGGTGCCTTGTGCCTTCAACGGGCGCACGTTGCCGTCAATCATGTCGCCCGCGATGAGAATCAGGTCGGGCTGCTCGGCATTAATCATATCCACCCATCGTCCCACCTCGTCGCTGCGGTTGTGGAAACCGGCGTGCAGGTCGCTGAGCATCACGATCTTGAGCGGGTGCTCCAGGTGTTTATCGGTCGTGAGGTTGATTTCCTGGCGTTGCTTGTTGCGGTAGTGCATGTTGCCGGCGATGATGGTGGTGAGCATCAATCCCGTCAGCACCACCGTCGTGATGGCGTTGTCCTTGAGCCAAGAGCCCGGCACCAGATGCACCAGTCGGCCGATGTCCAGCAGCAGGAAAGCCATCAGGAGATAGAACATGATGATCAGCCAGGAATTGCCGATCTCATACATCGCCGTAGCCACAGCCAAGGGCAGGCTGTCGCTCTTGAATTGCATCACCATGCAGGCCAGCGCAGCGAACATGAGCACGATGACAACCGTCTTGACTGCCGTCGAGAAAGGCAGCACGCGCCACACGTGCCATGATACATAGCCCAGCATGACCAGCATCACGGTCAATGCAATGATGAAGAATTTTGCCATATCTGTCTAATTTTGTCGACAAAAGTAATAAAAAATCCCATCTAGCACCATCGGTATGGGTAATAATCATTAATTTTGTGTTTTATATTGACTCAGAGCAATTCCACATGAAGGAGAAAGAGATATTGCAGACGGTAAAGCAACGCATGGGCATCGATGCGCTCAACGACATGCAGCAGCGGGCCCTGGAGGCGTGGAAGTCGGGCGGGGGAGACCTGATCCTCTATTCACCCACGGGAACGGGCAAGACGCTCGCATTTGTCATGTGCCTGTTGCAGGCGCTCAAGCCGCCGATGCAGCAGTTGCAGGCTGTCGTGCTGTCGCCTTCGCGCGAACTGGTGATGCAGACCGAGCGCGTCTTGCGAACTCTCGCCACCGGCTACAAGGTGACCGCTTGTTACGGCGGTCATGCCGTGAGCGACGAGAAGGCGTCGCTGGCTGTCGTTCCCGATGTCGTCGTCGCCACTCCGGGCCGCCTGCTGGACCACCAGCGTCGAGGGCATATCGACCTGGGCGGCACGCGCCTGCTGGTGCTTGACGAGATGGACAAATCGCTGGAGTTGGGGTTTGAGGACGAGATGCGTCACCTGTTGAAGCACATGCCGCGCATCAACCGCCGCATCCTCGCATCGGCAACAGTGCTGGATGTGGTTCCCGACTATGTGCGGCTCCACAATCCCACCACGCTCAACGTGCTGGAACAGGCCGAACAGCCCGCCGAGCGGATTACCGTGTGGCAGGTGGAATCGGACAGCAAGGACAAACTCCAGGCCTTGCACGACCTGTTGCTCAGCCTCGACGGCGGCAAAGCCATCGTGTTTGCCAACTACCGCGAGAGCGCCGAGCGCATCCATCAGTCGCTCGTCAAGGGACACATCCATGCGGCCCTCTATCACGGAGCGATGGAGCAACAAGACCGTGAGCGCGCCGTGTCCATCCTCAACAACGGCACCGTCGACGTGATGGTGTCGACTGACCTGGCCTCCCGCGGCCTCGACATCGACTCGGTGGAGCACATCATCCACTATCACCTGCCGGTGAGCGAGCAGGTTTATGTGCACCGTAACGGTCGTACTGCCCGTGTGGATGCAGAGGGCAACGCCTATGTGATTACCGCCCCCGACGAGTCCTTGCCCGCCTGGGTGACCATCGACAAGAAGTTTTCCCTCCACCCCGCGTCAGCGATGCGTCGCCCGCCGATGCTGACGCTCTATTTCCAGGCCGGCAAGAAGGAGAAAATCTCACGAGGGGACATCCTGGGATTCATCGCAGCCAACACCGAGGTAGATGCAGCCGAAATCGGCCGCATCGACGTGCGCGACCACTATGCCCTTGCCGCTGTGCCGCGCGGACGTGCCCGCGAGATTCTCGACACCCTTAAATCGGCCAAAATTAAGGGCAAAAAGGTGAGAATCTCCCTGCTTGGATAATATTTTTTAACTTTTCACGTTATGATATATATTAACGCCTTAAACTTAAATCAAGCAATTGCATAACTATGAAACCTGAAGAAAGAAAACGAGACCTTTATTTCCTGAAGCTGCTATCCCGCAGTTTCCCGAATGTGGCTACCGCCAGCACCGAGATCATCAATCTCGAGGCCATTCTCAACTTGCCCAAGGGCACTGAGCACTTCCTGGCCGACCTTCACGGAGAGTACCTGGCTTTCCAGCACGTGCTGCGCAACGCCAGCGGTACCATTAAGCGCAAAGTGGGTGAGATCTTCAGCGACTCGCTCAGCACGCGTGAGCAGAAAGACCTGTGCACGCTCATCTACTATCCAGCCGAGAAACTTGAGCTCGTCAAAGACGAAATCACCGACAAGGAAGAGCTTAACGACTGGTACTTCATCACCATCAACAGGCTGGTCAAGGTTTGCCGCAACGTGTCATCCAAATACAGCCGCTCCAAGGTTCACAAAGCGCTGCCCCAGGATTTCTCCTACATCATCCAGGAGCTGTTGCACGAACACAGCAGCGACCCGAACAAGCAGGCCTATGTTGACGTGATCATCAAGACCATCATCTCGAC
>CACYSG010000020.1 GCA_902776955.1 uncultured Bacteroidales bacterium
CCACCATAGACGTCCTGACGGATATATAAGGTGGAATCGGCGTTGGGATAGAGTTCGCGCCATTCCCACGAGGCATCCATGCCGTCACCCCAGCCGTGCTTGAAGAACCAGCGCTGACCCGTTTCCTCCTGGGCCTCGCCCATGTTGCGAATGCTGATAGTTCCCGCCGCGGGGTTGAAAATGAATTCGCAAGAGTCACCCACGTTGGGGTTGTTAATCAGTTCGATGTTCTCCAGAGGCACCCACGACGAGCCGCTGCCGTTGCTGTTGTTGGCAAAGTTGCAGCCGCTGCCGCCGAAGACGTCCTTGCGGCTGTAGAGTGTCGCATCCTCATTGGGGAAGACCTCGCGCCACTCCCATGAGCCACCGCTCCACGGGTGTTTCAGGTACCACCGCTGGGTGGGAGTCGGCGGGGTGTCGCCGCCGCCAAAGTCGGGATTGGGCTTCAGACGAATGGCATAGGTATACCAGGAGCCAGACGAAACCATCGCCATGACGGTTTCCTCGTTGCCGCCATACACGACATAGCCGTAGGAGGGATTGGAGCCTGTCGCCAGGTCAACATCGCCCCACGACACGCCGTTGTAGCCGCCGCTCTTGAACGTGAGCGTGCGCGCCGACGACGAGGACGTGGAGTTACCCCACACCTCGATGGTGTCGCCAGGGCTAACGGTGAAATACAGCCAGCGGTAGGCCGTGCTCGACTTGCCGTTAATCTTCAGACGCTGGGTAAAGGTCAGCGTCTCGGCACCATCGGCCGAGGTCCACGAGCGCTCTGAGCAACTCTGGAAGATGGGAACACGGTCGGCCGACGAGCCGTCGGTGACAAAGGTCACACCATGAAGGGTGGTCGTTTCCCACAAGGTGTCGCTGGGAAACATCTCGACGTCGGAGAAGTTCCAGAAGGTGACATCCTGGGCCGACATCAGCAGCGGCCATGCCAGCATCAAAGCCAGCAGCCTGCGCAACAATGATGATTGATTTTTCATAAATTAATAGTTTATTTGGGGTTAATTAAAATGATGATGTCTCACGGTTACAAATTTACTAAATAATGTGGCGTTTTCCATCCACAAAGAATGATAAAGTAACCCCATAGAACGCAGCAAACCGCTGGTTTACAGAGAGAATCAAACCATTGCTATGGCCTAAAAAGTAAACTGGAGATGAAGTCCGTTCCAAGCCGTTTTCAAGGCTTGCGGCGCAGGGAACGGAAGAAATGGATGGTCAAGGGGATGGCCAGGATAAAGGCCAGGATGTCGCACACGGCTTGGCAGATTTCCACGCCCTTCAAGCCCATGTAATGCGGCAAAATCAAGATCAACGGGATGAAGAAGATGCCGTTGCGGGCGGCGGCAAGCACGTTGGCCGACAGGCTGCGCCCGCAAGTCTGCAGCGTCATGTTGCACACGGTGACCACGGCAGCCATGGGCAGGGCCACCAGCTGCCAACGCAGGGCGACGGCTCCCACGGCAACGACTTCGGGGTCGTCACGCAGGATATCCACCAGCTGCTCGGCGTACACATAGGCGGGTCCGCACATCAACAGCAGCACCGCCATGTCGAGCAGGATGGTGAAATAAAAACCGCGATGCAGGCGCCTGTACAGCCCAGCACCGTAGTTGAAGCCGCAGAAGGGCTGGTACCCCTGCCCCACTCCAATGATGATGGCAAAGATGATGAACGCGAGCCTCGACACGATGGACATTCCCGCAATCGCGGCGTCGCCATAGGTGCCGGCGGCCACGTTGAGCATCAGCGTAGCGATGCTGGCAAGCGCCTGGCGCGTGAGCGACGGCGTGCCGCCCTTGAGGATTTCGGACTGGAAATGCCAGCGGCGGGAGGCCTGCGACAGATTGATGGGGATGTTTTCGCCCCGTCGCGACATCACCCACAGCACGATGAAACCGGCCAACTGGCTCAAGACGGTGCCGATGGCCGTGCCCAGGATGCCCAACCCAAAGGTGAACATGAACAGCGGCACGAGCACCACATTGAGCACAGCACCCGATATCATACCATACATGGCCTGGGTCGCATTGCCCTGGAAACGCATCTGGTTGTTGATGACCATCGAGGCGGTCATCAACGGCGCGCCCAGCAGGATGACGCCCATAAACTCCATCGTATAGGGCAAAATCGTGGGTGTCGAACCCAACGCTACCGACAAGGGTTTCAGGAAAATCAGGCCCAGCGCCGTGATGAGCAGGCCGCACACGATGCTGCCCACAAACGAGGTCGCTGCCATCTGACGGGCCTCGTCCAGCCGCTTTGCCCCCAGATGGCGCGCCATGTAGGTGCCGGAGCCCTGTCCGAACAGGAAGCCGATGGACTGGATAATCGCCATCACGGGAAACACCACACCCACAGCCGCCGTCGCCTGAGTGTTGAGCAGGCCCACAAAATAGGTATCCACCAGATTATAGATGCTCGTGACGAGCATACTGATAATCGTGGGCACAGCCATCGCGGGAATCACGCGGCGGATGGGAGCCTGGGTCAGGAAGGTATGGTTGTCTTGCTTGCGCATCAAGGCGGTCTTCAATTTTGAGGGTGCAAAATTACAAAAAAACTTGCCTCATACGCTGATTTGAAGACAAAAAAGAATCAATTTTTTCATGATAATTCCTATAGTCACTATAGTATCTATAGGAACTATAGGAACTATAAAAGCTATAGTATCTATAGTTTTCCTTATCTGGCTTGGAGCAGCCAGTTGATGCCCTTGGCGACACGCAAGGGTGGATTCTTGAAATGGTTACCGGGGTTGAGTTCAAACTTTGCGGGGATGCCACGCTCGGCCATCAGGGCAGCGACGGCCTGGGTGCGCTCGCCGACGGTGTGCAGCACGGCATTGCGCGACGTGCTCTCCAGCTCACCCACCGAGAGGTAGGCGCCCTGCAGGGGGGCTGCCAATTCATGTTCGCGGGCATACTCCAGCCAGCCGGGATACCACATCGACCCCGAGGCCGACAGGATGCGGGTGAACAGGTCGGTCTGGAAGGCGGTCCACACGGCAAACAGGCCCGCCATCGAGTATCCCGCCAGCATGCGCCATGACGGCGGCACGTCGAGCAAAGCCTCGACTTGGGGCACAACCTCGCCGGTGAGCAACTGCAGCCACTCGGCGGCCCCGCCCGCAAAATTGTCGTTCTTGGAAATGACCGTGTCGACAGGCCATGGCGACAATTCCTGGTTCCAATGCAGCCCGCTGATGGTCACGAGGTTAAAGCCACTACAGCCCACCTCACGGCAAGCCTCTATCAGCAATTGTCCATTCTCATGATAATCAATCGAATAGACCAACGGTGCGGCACCCTCGACCAAACGATATAAACAGACGCGCCGATGTCCAAATTGCAATTCCTGTACTTCCATAGGCACAAAATTACAAAAAATCCTTACCTTTGCCATGACGATCAAGCAAAGATTTGACAACCTCCCAATGTATCTCTAACAAGAATAACTATGGCAACAACATCCATCAAGAAAATGCCCCTGTGGAAATGGGTCCTGCTCTTTATCGCAGCGTTGTTCCTGGCCATCAACGGCTACGGGACGACGATGGCCTCCTATGAGGTGGGGTCGCAATACGGGTACCCCGGTTTCTCAATCCTGGGCTGTGCCATCGTTTTGGGCCTATACGCCCTGTGTGTCAAGTGGTTTGAGGGCCATTGGCCCAAAGACCTGAAAATCAAGCGCCTCGTCCCGCACACCTTGCTCGGCTTGCTGGTGGGACTGACCTATATGGCCATCGTCGTCAGCACGATATTGGCGTTGGGAGGTGGTGACGTCTCCTGGCAGGGCTTCTCGTGGCCGGTGCAGTGGGAGGCCATCATGCTGTTCCTGGCCGTGGCTGTGGGCGAGGAGTTGATTTGCCGCGGCGTGATCTTCCGATGGATTGACGAGCGCTGGAACACTTGGGTGGCGTTCGTGGTGTCGGCACTCTTATTCGGCCTGGGACACCTGCCCAACTACAATGCCACCTGGTGGTCATCGATAGCCATCGCCATCGAGGCGGGCCTGCTGCTCGCCGCCGCCTACAAGTGGTCGGGCACGCTGTGGGTCCCCATCGGCATCCATTGGGCATGGAACTATGTGCAGGGCAATGTGTTCGGCCTCGCAGTGTCGGGTAGCGATGCCGGCAATTCCATCCTCGTCACCACAACGAGCGGCCCCGACCTCATCACCGGTGGCGCCTTCGGCCCCGAGGCCTCGATCGTCGCCGTCACCTTCGGCATCATCATGACCCTCGTCTTCCTATACAACTGCCGCTGGAAATAGATTTCCCCTTGTTTCCTGAACGGGAGGATAAGGCTCGACGTGAAGAATGATTGCAAAATCTCGCAGTGACATTTACGGGCTTTACAATATCCTAAACACTGATTCGTTACTTATACACTATTAAATAACAACTGAATTCAATAAAAAACAAAGACAATGAAGCAGATGAAGCAATGGTTGATGGTTGCCGCCGTGGTTGCGCTGTGCGGCACGATGACGGGCTGCAAGGGCAATGCCCAGCGCCCTGTAAACGGAACGATGGAAGAGGCTGTCGCACCTGGCGAGGCGCCCCAAGCGGTCGTGGACCTGATGAAAAAAGTCAACCTCGACGAGCGTTACGAGACGCTGATGGAAGACAAGACGACGGGCGTGTCGGTCTATAGCCTGCTCAACTGCGGCGACACGGTGTCGAGCGAGGGTTATGGCATCGTCGTCGGCAAGGGTGACGTGAAGACCGCCCTGCCCAACCTGCGTCACGGCCGCATGCCCCGGGCTCGCTATGACGCCGCCACGGGCGACCTGTGGATTCTGGGCAGCGACATGGAGGGCACCGGCGTGAATGTCGAGCGTCCCTATCTGCTGCGTTTCGGCGATGACGGCTACGCCACAATCGTCAACTCGATTGACCCCTACGAGATGCAGCAGGCCCTGTGCAAGGCGCTGACCTACAGCATCAACGGCAAGGAAATCACCTTCTATGCCGATGGCAAGGAACTCGCCAAGGCGACCAACACGATGGAAGACATGGGCGGCTTTATGGAGGATGCCATCTATGTGGGCGAGCAAATCAGCTACGGCATTGAGGGTCCCCTGCAGGTTCATGTTACCCCCGGTGTCAACTTTGTGGTCGGCAAGGTGCTGCAGTATGACGACATGCCCACCATCATCGCCAACGTCGCGCTGGACGAGAAAGGCGGCATCACGCTTAGCGACTTCAAGGCCGAGAAATAGCCCTGTAAATTAACGCCGCACAAAAAAAATCGGCCCAACGGCCGAAAAAACTGCGAGAAGAGGAGTGTTGCGACACCCTCTTCTCGCTATGTTGCACATAGGAATCAGGGGCTAAAAACGAAAAAAACGACAATTTCAATCATTTTTTTTGACAAAACGCTTGCATATTAAAAAAAAGTAGTACCTTTGCACCGCTAAACGCAAAACGTTTTTGCGCAAAGCCAAATAAGCCCAGGTGGCGGAATTGGTAGACGCGCACGTTTCAGGTGCGTGTGCCGCGAGGTGTGCGGGTTCGAGTCCCGCCCTGGGCACCAAAGACCCCCGACAGTCATTTGATTGCCGGGGGTTACTATTTTTGTCACAACGCCCTTCTCTCTAAACCACCTTAGCGGATAACCGCCGGTTTTAGCGAGGTGATAGCAGCGGGGGTGATGCATCATTGGAACGGTTCTTGTTGATGGCACCCGTGATGCCCGAAGCCCCTGTAATTCTTATGAATTGAATAACAGCCTGTTCTCGTTCATGCGAGACATGTATTGCTGGATAAGGGCCTTGATGAATTGTTCCATCGGTTGCTGCTCGGGCAGGCGGCCCACGAGGTTATTCTTGAGCAGCGGGTCGGTCTTGAAACGATAGACGGCGGTGGTCTTCGTGCCGTCGAATTGCAGCATCAGGTCGCCCTTGACGAGCTGGTAAATGCCCGCATTGTAGCTGAAGGCCCAGTAGTCGCCCCGGTCGCGCCCTTCATCCAGCAAGTCGTCGCCAAAGGCGAGATAGGGTTTGTCGTAACCCAGCAGGTGTAACAGCGTGGGCGTGATGTCAGTTTGTTGGGCGACGGTGACCTCGTCGGTCCTGGCTTCGAGTTGGCCGTCGGGCGTAAAGAAGATGATGGGGATGCTGTACAGGCCCAGGTCGGTCTTATAGACGTCGTGGCTGGTCTGGTTGGTGTGGTCGGCAACGAGGACAAAGATGGTATTCCGGTACCATGGCTCACGGCTGGCACGCTCGAAGAAACGCCGCAGCGACAGATCGGTGTAGCGCACACACTTGTGGATGGGCTGGCCGCCCTCGTCGGTGAGCGAATCACGGTATTGCTCGGGAAGGCTGTAAGGGTGATGGGACGAGGCAGTGAACACGGTGGCCAGGAAAGGCTGCTTCATGTCGTGGATGTTGTCGAGGGTGAACTGCAGGAAGGGCTCGTCCCAGATGGCCCACTTGCCGTCAAAGTCGTCCATGCCGCCGTATTTAGGCGACTTGCAGTACTCGTCAAGGCCGTAGTAGCGCTCATAGCCGATGCTGTGGGCATAGGCGCTAAAGCCCATCGAGATGTTGTGCGCACCGTGGAAAAAGGCGGTGCTATACCCCTCGCGGCCCAGCATCGACGAGATGCCGTCCACGTCGTTGAGCGACGCGGGTGTGAGGAAGAACGGCTCGACCATCATGGGCAGTCCCGACAGTATCGACGGCATGGCATCCATGCTGATGCGGCCGTTGGCATAGCTGTACTTGTAGGTCAGCGACTGGGTGAGCAGCGAGTCGATAAAGGGCATATAGCCCTTGTAGCGGCCGCCGTCGAGCGAGCGGTTGAAGTAACCGATGTATTCCTTGCCCATGCTCTCGACGATGAGGATGACGACGTTCTTGCCCTTGTGGCCCCCATCGGTCACGGGATGAGGATGGAGGGGGCTATAGGTGGCCTCCATCTGCTCGGGCGTCATGTAGTCGGGCGTGACAAAGGCTTTCTTGCCGATGCTGCGTATCATCGAGAAGGGCGTGTTCAGCACCACCGAGGACTCAACGGGGCGGTTGACAAACTGGTTGGCGTTGCTGATGGTGATGGGGCGCGTTCCTGCCGTGACGCTGCCGCGGATGCCCACAATGGCCAGCGGTGCCAGCACCAGCAGGGCGATGAGTTGCGAGAGGTAATAATGGTAACCGAAGCGGTACACCTCGAGGCGCGGCCGGGTGTAGCACCGCCACAGGATAAACACCATCACGATGAATGCCAACACCAGATACCAGTGATGGGCAAACTCGGTCAAGAGTATCGAGGTGATGTTGCCCTCGTTGGCAAACTCGCTGAACACCGACACCGTCGAACGGCGACCCGTGTACTGGAAATAGACCGAATCCATCAGGTTGCTCGCCACGGCCAGGGCGTTGGTCACGACAAACAGCCAGCGCAACCCGCGGTGGAAGCCCGCACGCTCCTTGAGGTGGAGCGGCAGCAGCATGAGCAACAGGTACAGGCTGTTGACATAGAGCAACGCCGACGTGTCAAACACCAGCGCTCCATGCAGCATGCTCTTGAACAACGACCAGGACATATAGGGCGCGAAGGTGGACCAGTTCTCCAGGAAGAATCCCACCCGCGACAGCATCCACACGAGGTAGGCCACCGCCATGTTGAGCAGCGCCGCCCCTATATTGCTATGTACAAGTCGTTTGAACATTGTTTAGACCTTAGACGTTAGACTTTAGACTTTAGACGTTAAACCTTAGTTTTTAGTCCGTTACAATAATAACTATTATCTCTTATCTATTAACTCTTATCTATTATCTATTAACTCTTAACTTTTATCTTTTATCTTTTATCTCTTATCTCTCCACCAGCTTCAGCATTTGCTCGATGAGGGTGCGGTTGTTGCTCAGGCGGGGGACCTTGCGCTGGCCGCCGAGTTTGCCAGTGGAGGCCAGCCAACGGTCGAACAGGCCCTCGGGAGCGATGACCAGCGACGGTGCGGCCAGGAAGATGTCGCCCGTGCGCTTGGCGTCATAGTCGCTGTTGACCTCGCGCAGGTGCTGGTCAAGCAGTTGCATGAAGCGGGCGGTGTCCGACGGCTCGCGGGCGAACTCGATGAGCCACTGGTGATGGCCGCGCTCCCCGTCCCGGGCATAAACCGGGGCAGCGGTATAGTTGAGCACCTCGGCTCCGGTTTCCTGCTCGGCCAGTGCGATGGCATGGTCGGCATTGTGTACCATCAGTTCCTCGCCGAAGGCGTTGATGAAGCTGCGTGTGCGTCCCGCTATCTTGATTTTCACGGGATTGAGCTGCTCGATGGTGACCGTGTCGCCCAGGCGGTAACGCCACAGGCCGTTGGCCCCGGTGATGATGAGTTCATAGGTGCGGCCAGGCTCGATTTCCCAGATGGGATAGACCTCGGGGGTCTCGCTGTCGCTCTCCTCGACGGGCAGGAACTCATAGAACACGCCCACGTCAAGCAACAGCAACATCGCCTCGCTCGACCAGTCGCTCTGGACGGCAAAGAAGCCCTCGCTTGCATTGTAGGTGTCCAGGAAACGCATCTTATCCATGTCACAGATGGCCTCGTACTGCTGCCTGTAGGGCTCAAAGGCGATGCCGCCGTGGAAGAACACCTCCAGGTTGGGCCACACCTCGTGGATGCAGCTCTTGCCGGTCTTCTTGAGCACCTCCTTGAGCACCGTCAGGAACCACGAGGGCACACCGCTCAGGTTGGTCACGTTCTGACCGATGGCGGCCTCGACCATCAACGGCAATTTCTCGGTCCAATCCTCTAGCAGGGCCACTCGTTTTGACGGGATGCGCGCGAGGTTGGCCAGCGGATTCATGTTCTCGATGAGGTTGGCGCTCAGGTCCCCCACCCTCACGCCAGGCTTGAGCTGCAGGTTGTTGGCGAAACTGCCGCCCAGAATCATCGCCTTGCCCGAGAAGATGCGGCTCGCGGGGTTCAGGTTCAGGTAGTGGGACACGACATCGCTGGCGCCCTGGTAATGGTTCCACTCAAAGGACTCGCGCGTGATGGGGATGTACTTGCTGCGCCCGTCGCTCGTTCCCGACGACTGGGCAAAATTCACGCAGCGGCCGGGCCACAGCTCGTCCCTAGCGCCGTTCACCATGCGCATGATCGAGGGACGCAGGTTCTCGTAGGAATACAGCGGCAAGGTCGAGGCAAACTGGCGGTAGGTCCTGATGGACGAGAAGTCGTATTTGCGCCCGATACGGGTCAGCGCCGCTTTCTCGATAAGACGCACCAACTCGCCCTGCTGCACGGCATCGGCATGGTCGATGAAGCGCGCATGCTGCTGCAAGCGCCCCAAGAAACGGCCTCGGACAAATGGTGTGAAGTCTATCATATCCACAAAAGTACAAATAAACCCCGAAACACAAAGTTGTATACCCAGAAAAAATGGGGAAAAAGCCCGCATTGGTCTATAAAAAACCGACGCTGCACGGCATAAACGGCCCTTGAACGCCCACGGTTGCAAATGTGGCACATGATATGCAGATTAACGGGTGATTAGTCTATTATTTATGAATATTTGTCTAAAAAATTTGCGATAATTACTCAAATAGGCTAATTTTGACGCAACAAACGTTTACAAACTATTAAAAACATACGCACTATGAAACGGTTTATCTTAACAATGGTGGCAGTGCTGACCCTCGGGGCAGCCGCCAACGCGATGAGTTACAAGCAGGCCCGCGACCAGGCGTTCTTCCTGACCGACAAGATGGCCTATGAACTCGCACTGAGTGACGACCAGTACAATGCCGTGTTCGAAATCAATATGGACTACATCATGTGTCTGGACGTGTATGACGATATCTTCGGCACCTTCTGGGAGCGCAGGAACAACGAGCTGAGGTTTGTGCTCTCACCCGCACAATACCAGTACTACATGCAGCTGGAATACTTCTATCGCCCCGTGTCGTGGGAGAACAGGAAATTTGTCTTCTCCATCTACAACCGCTATCCCAAGAACCGCTACTTCCGCGCCGCGCCTCCCGGATACCAGGTCTATAAGGGCTCTAACCGCTACTTTGACCACAGTGCCTACCACGGACGCACCTTTGGCGCTCCCGACAGCAAGTCACAGCCCAAGCCCGGCAGCGGCGGCATGCAACCCGGAATGAGCGGCACTCCCAAGAGCCAGCCCGGCAGCAAGAGCCAGCCCGGCATGACCAAGAGGCAGGCCGTCAACCAGGGCAAGCAAAGGATGAGCCAGCCCCCCCGCCGATAAAAAGAGAGAAGAGATAAGAGATAAGAGATAAGAGATAAGAGATAATAGTTAATAGTTAATAGTTAATAGTTAATAGTTGGGCATCCGCGTTGAGTTTGGCGGGTGCTCAACTGCTTTTGGGATGGCGGGAGTCCAACCGGGGACGGGTCTTCTGTCGCAGGTGTGTAGGGCCTCGCCTTGGCGTGGCCGCCCATCACCTCAAAAACTACGAATTACGCCAATTAAACTAATTTTGGCATCCGCAGATATGCGGCCTCGCGTCCGCAGTTTAGAGGAGGCTCGCTGCCGCTCGCAGTTTAGAGTTTAGAGTTTAACGGGAAAGCGCAGGGGGTGGGGTTATTTCTTGAGTTCGAAGCCTACCATGACGTCCTCGTAGTGGTCCATGAGGAAGGAGAGGGCCTTGATGACGGAGTTGTCGGTGAACCTGCTGGCGAGGGTGAAGAGGCTGATGAGCTTGTCGGCATCGAAGGTGAGGTGCAGTTTCTTCTTGCCGCTGCGCGTGAGCCGCGCCGTCATGGGCACGCCGTGCCACTTGAAGGTGATTTTTTCCTGGCTGGGGTTGTAATTGTAGCTTCCCTTGAGGTTCACACCCAGCAGGCCGATGGTGCACGTGCCGTCCTCGTTGAACGTGAAACGTGGCCGCGCCTTGTCGAGCCCTATCTTCTTGAAGGCATTCTTGAGTTTCTTCTTGAGTTTGCCCTTGGCGATGGGCTTGCCGAGGCCCGACAAGAGGTCCTTGCCGCTGACGTCAACGCTGGGTCCGTTATAGGTCCACTCGCCGCTCAGGGTCTTATTGATGCGCTGGGTCTCGCGGGCTATATCCTCCTCGGTCATGGTGAACACCTCGTCGGGGTGGAGGTCACGGCCGGTGCTGGCCTTTCTAGTCGATGCGCAGGATGTCAACAGCAACATTGCGCAGAAAATGGTCAATAATCGTCTCATAATTACAGTATTTTGCAGCAAAGTTACGTCTTTTCCCCAAAAAGTCGGGTAAAAACACCGAGAGAAACAAAAAAAATAGTAATTTTGCAGGTTGTCAGCTTTTGACAAAATGATTAGAATAGATAGTAAACAACTACACAACAATAAAATAAAGAACTCACAATTATGGTAGTAGGTTATGGTGGCCGCAAAATAATCATGGAGAATAATGATACGTCTTACTACGGACGCATCCTTATCAAGGCTTTGGCTACAAATTATCCCGACAACTATTATATCCTCTACTCCCCCGAAAACAAGCAGAACAAGCGCTTGACGGCCTTGTTCAACGAGGATAGCGTGCGCGTGAAATTCCCGCGCAACCACATCCATGACAAGATACGCTGGTACAAGCGCAACGGCATCGTCCGTTCGGCCAAGGCTCATGGCGTGAACACCTTCCACGGCATCGACGACGGCCTGGCATCGGGTTTCAACGGCAGTAACTTCCCCACGGTCTTCACCATGACCGACCCGCTGTACAAGTGCGCCGGCAGCTGGCTGGAGCGCATGCTCATGCAGCGCCGTGCCCGCAAGGCCTGCAAGTTTGCCAAGCGCGTCATCGCCCTCAACGAGGTGGACCGCCAGATCATCATCGACCATTACCACGTGAACCCCGACAACGTCGAGGTGGTTTATCCGTGCTTCTTTGACGGTTGCGACGAATCGGTCCCCGAGAACATGTACGACATCCTGCGCTCGAAGTACCACCTGCCCGAGAACTTCATCCTCTACAAGGGACGCCTCAATGCCGAGGATAACCTCAAGGAGGCGATGCAGCTGGTTCACGAGTTGCGCGACCGCAAGATATCGATCGTCATGCTCGGCTACCGCACCGACCACTTTGACCACGTCATCAAGGAGCAGGCCCATGACCTGCACATCTTCCACCGCTTCAAGCAGGTGGACAAGGTGCACTATGCCGACCTCACCGCCGTGGCCCGCATGGCCAAGGCCGTGATCATCCCCAACACCGACCGCATGCGCGACCTCTACAAACTCATCAATGCCCAGCGCACGGGTGCGTTGGTCATCTGCAAGGACTCAGCCAAGGCCCGCGAGTTTGGCGGTGACGGCGTCATCTATTACGATAACTTCCGCGAGGGTGCCGACCGTCTGAGCGATGTGCTTGAAGACGAGAGCAAGCGCCTTGAGCTGCTCAGGAACGGACAGATCAACAGTGAGCGCTTCACCGGCAAGGTCGTTGCCGACCACATGATTCACATCTACCGTTCGGTACTCACTCACCGCAGACTCTTCACCGAATAAAAATCGACAGGGGTCATTCAGGCCCTGACAAGTCCTGATAGAAACATCACGCCGCCGCCCGATTTCAATTTTCGGACGGCGGCGCGCCATAGGATAAAGATTATTATTATTTCTTTGCTATTCCACCCCTAAACCCTAAACCCTAAACTCTAAACTTCAACCAATAGAAGCGTGCTTCCATTGGTTGAATAATCAGAACTTAAAGTCGATACCGGCACCGAAGACCTTGTTGGTGCGGCTGTAGGTGTCCTTACCGGGCAGCGTGGTGTTGAAGTAATTCTCCTCGCTGCGGTCATACTTCTTGTAGGTGGTCCAGAAGTAGCCCACGTTGACCTTAATCTTCTCGGTCACGTTAACAGCACCGCCAAAGCCGATCGAGTAGCTGTCGCAGGAGAAGGAGGTGTGGGTCTGGTAAGCGTCGCTCAAGCCGTAGTCGGTGTTCTGGAAACCGCCGCTCACAGTGAACATCTTGTTGATGTCCCACTCCACGCCGGCAAGCACCTCGTGGGTACCGTGGCGCAGGGCCTTCTGCTTGTCATGGGCCATCTCGGCGTGCTTGTCGTCATAGTAGTGGTACTCGACGGTGGCGCGCAGTTTGTCGGGGATGAACTCGTAACCCAGGGCGGTGTAGAGTACCGCGGGCAGGTCGTTGGGCGTGTTCACACCGTGCTTGTAGTCAGCCAGGGCTGCCTCAAAGGCGGCGGGCTCGGCAGTGGCGGTCTTGGTGTCGTTCTCGATGCTCAGGTTGGTCTTGAACTCATACTTGGCGGCCAGGGTAAAGCCCTTCCACACCAGGTCAACGCCGAGGATGGGGGTGACGCCCCAACCGGTCTGGGAGCAGTTGAGGTCGATGTTGGCCATCTCGCCGTTCTGGTTCACCAGCGTGTTCAAGGTCGGAGCCAGTGCGGGATAAGCGATGGCGATCTGCTGAACGGCATTTGCCAACTCGGGCTTGGGCAGCACCTTAACAAAGCCGGTGTAGTTGCCGTCAAAGTAGTTCATGCGACCGCCAGCGTAAACGCTGAGCCAGTCAAGGGGCTTGTAGGTAGCACCGAGCTGCAGGCCGTAGATGTACTGGCGGCCCTTCATCGACGAGTTGATGTCATACTTGTCGGCGGTCAAGGGCAGCAGGCCCGAAATGCGCGGGTCGGCCAGGATGGGAGCCGTGGCGGGATTGTCGGCTAGGGTCTTCTTCAAGCCGGCGGTCTGGGCGTAGATACCGGCCATGATGCTGGCATCAAACACGGGCAGACCATTGTCAAACGAGCACTTGCCGCCACCACCGGTGAAGCCGAAGAAACCCGAGAAGGTCCAGCGGTCACGCTTGTAGGCGCCGTAGAGCGACGGAATCACGGGAGCCGATGCCTTGCCCTTGTACAGGCGGGTGTGGTCGGCCTCGGGGAAGAGGGCAAACGTCGTGAGGGCGTCACGCGACTGGGTGGCGCTCTGGATGTTCAGCGACAGGGTCCAGCCCTCGTGGTCCATAAAGGCCAGACCGGCGGGGTTGGTATAAACACCGTCTATCTCGTGGCTGGCACCACGCGCCATCATGCGCATGAAGGCGATATGCTGGTTGGTGTTATGCAACAGACCACCGGCCCAGGAGGTAGAGCAGACGGCCACCAGAGAGAGTACTAATGTTGTAATTCTTTTCATTGCTATCACATTTATTGATTAAACAAACCTGAAAGTGGAGATTTTAGGGCTACAAAATTACTGACAAGGCGCAAAATACTGGACAAAAAGTAATAAAAAATGGCCGTTTTGCCCCATTTAGTCACATTATTACATTTTTTAACAATCCTAAATTGTTAAAATCGCACGAAAACATGGCGAATTATTGGTAATTTTGTGATTTAAGATCTTAACCCGCATACCTCTACAGATGATTACCAACACAGGATACGAAGAGCTGAAGGATGTGATGGCCTACCTTGCCCAAGTGCCATTTGACGTGTCGCGCAAGTCGCTTTACCATCCCGCCGAACTATATGAAGGTTTCTGCCCCGACGACGAGAGCAGTTACAGCCAGTGTTTTGACAGCATCATTTACCAGCGCTACACGTCGATGGGACAGCACACCAACAACGTGAATGAACTGCTGGCGCGCACCTTGCACGACCACAGCATCCACACGGCACTGGCGCGCTTCTTCAAGACCTACGACCACCGCCGCTGCGTGGGCGTCATGGGCGGGCATGCCCTGCTCAGGACCGACAAGGCCTACCGCGACATCGCCTTGCTGAGCCAGCGGCTCACTCAGGAGGGATTCATCATGCTGAGCGGCGGCGGCCCCGGTGCGATGGAGGCGACTCACCTGGGGGCATGGATGGCGGGGTTCTCGCGCCAGGACATGGATGATGCCTTCGAGACGATGATGCCCGCACCGTCGTTCAAGGATGCGGGATGGTTGCAGACAGCCTTCAGCGTCATCGACAAGTACCCCCAGCAAGAATACGTGAGCCTGGGCATTCCCACATGGCGCTACGGACACGAGCCGTCAACGCCGTTTGCCACACACGTTGCCAAATTCTTTGAGAACAGCATCCGCGAGGACAACATCTTGACCCTGGCCTTCGGCGGCATCATCTATACGCCGGGCAGCGCGGGCACCCTGCAGGAAATCTTCCAGGAGGCGGTGCAGAACCACTACCTCACCTATGGCTTCGCCAGCCCGATGATCTTCCTGGGCAAGCACTTCTGGACCGAGGAAATCCCCGTTTATCCCCTAATCGAGCACCTGATGGAGACCGGCAAATACAGAAACCTGCTGATTACCCTCACCGACGACATCGACGAGGCAGTCGCCACCCTGCAAGCCTTCAGCCGTCACGAATCAATGAGTTAGCCATCTGAGACCTGTACAGACGCAAAAATTTGCGACAAAATAATTAGGAAAACAAGAAAATAAAACAAGAATAAAAGGAAAACAATAAGTACAATAAACACAATTTACTGATTATCAAGCGATTGTATTTATTGTACTTGTTGTTGTTTTATATCCTTAGCGGCTTTGCGCCTTAGCGTGAGGTTTACGGCCACGCCAAGGCGAGGCCCTACTGTGAGGATGCTTCCTCTAAACTCTAAACTGCGAGCGCAGCGAGCATCACAGGGTGACGACGGTGCCGATGGGCTCGCCGCTCATCACCTTGCGGAGGTTGCCGACCACGTCCATGTTGAACACATGGATAGGCAGCTTGTTGTCGCGGGCCATCACGGTGGCGGTCATGTCCATGACCTTGAGGCCGCGGTTGTAGATCTCGTCATAGGTGATGCGGTCAAACTTGGTTGCCGTGGGGTCCTTCTCGGGGTCGGCGGTGTAGATGCCGTCCACGCGGGTACCCTTGAGCATGACGTCGGCCTCGACCTCGATGGC
Source organism: uncultured Bacteroidales bacterium (assembly GCA_902776955.1). Taxonomy (GTDB): domain Bacteria; phylum Bacteroidota; class Bacteroidia; order Bacteroidales; family Muribaculaceae; genus Sodaliphilus. The sequence continues at coordinate 15,866 of CACYSG010000020.1, forward strand.
GCGCAGCGTGCTGCCCGTGTCGGTGGTGAAGAAGGGGCTGCCAGTACCGCAGGAGCAGATGGCGACCTTACCGGCCTGCATGGCCTCGATGGCGCGCCACTTGCTGTAAGGCTCACCGATGGGGAACATGCCGATGGCGGTGAATACCTGTGCGGGCTGTCCGATGCCCTCAAGCGCCGATGAAAGCGCCAATGCGTTGATGACGGTGGCGAGCATACCCATCTGGTCGCCCTTGACGCGGTCAAAGCCCTGGGCGGCACCCTTGAGGCCGCGGAAGATGTTACCGCCGCCCACGACGATGGCTACCTGTACGCCAGCGTCCACGATTTCCTTGATCTGGGTGGCATAGTCGGCCACACGCTGCGGATCGATGCCGCTACTCTGTTCTGCTGCCAGCGACTCGCCGCTGAGCTTGAGCAATATGCGATGATAAATAGGTTTCATAGTTTCTTGGTTGATTATATTAGGATATATAAAAAGAGTTGGTGCAAAACCAAGTTTTGACCAACTCTCTATTTTTGATGAATCATTGAGTTTCGGAGGAATTACTTACCAGCAAGTGCATTAGCACGCTCCAAGTACTTGTCCACATTGAAACCGGTCTGCTGAGAATAAGCAGGATACTTGTCCTTGATGGTCTGGTAGATGGCTGCCTCGTCGGCATACTTCTTCTGCTCATGCAGCACGGTAGCCTTCTTGAGCATGAAAGCCGGAGTATAAGCCTCGTTGTCACCCGACAGGCTGATGGCCTTGTCAAAGGCGCTCATTGCCTTGTCATACTTCTTGAGGTTCACGTAGCAGTCACCAAGCAGCGACTGGCTGGCCGGGCCGATCAGGTTACCGGCGGGATCAAAGTCCTCAAGGTGCTTTGCAGCCTTCTCATACTCACCCTTCTGGTACAGCAGGATGGCGGCGTTCAGGTGGGCGCGCTCGCCCGTCTTGTTGCCATACTCCTCGGCTACTTTCTCATATTCCTTCAGAGCCTCATCCTCGGTTCCAGTCATCAGGGCGATGTCGGCCTTGCCGATAGCTTCCTTGGCGTCGGCGATGCTCTTCTTGTGCAGGTAGATGTATCCTCCTGCCAGCAGGGCGATCAGCGCGATGGCGATCATTGCCCAACTAACGTACTTCTTGTTGTCCTCAATGCGTTGTGCCGCACTGGTGAGTGATTCGTTCACCTCTTCGAGCGTCGTGCGGGCACTTTGATTTTGTTTTTTTGCCATTTTATTGCGTTAATTTAATGTTGTCTACAGTTTTGCGGGTGCAAAAGTAATAGATATTCTTAACATTAAAAAACAAAAAGGCAACAATTTTTGATTTTTCAGCATTTTTGATACTTTCATTCGGGTTTTGCCACCATTCTCAATAGAATGTGCAGCCCAAGTTGAGTGGTTATTAATAAGCTGATTATTAGTATCTTAAGAAAGTTGCTTGTTAACAAATTGAATCCTTTATCAAAATGCCGTTCCATCTGACGAGCGATGGTTAAAAAATCTTAACCGATTGAAAATAAATAATTTATCGCCATCGATAGGCCTTGCGCGGCCTGCTCGTCGGCCTGAACGCTCAAGTCATGCGCCGCTGGACACTGATGCCTTTTTTTTTTGCAGTATTGAAAGCAATGATGTAACTTTGCACCCACATCTAGAATGATTTGACATGGAACTCAAGTGCCCACAATGCGGAAAATGGATGGCGGTATCACAAGAAGAACTTGTGCTACACGACTGTCAGATTGTGTGTCCGCAATGCCTGGCAATCTGCCACTACGAGAACGGTGCGCTGGTCGTCAAGGATGACTCGGATGCGCCCTACCGGCACAACGCCAGCGTGAGCACCCAACCTGCCGACTCGACAAAGTACTGTCACAGCTGCGGGCGCAAGTTGCCCGAGGGCATCAGCTTCTGCCCCTACTGCGGCGTGGACCTGAAAACGCCGTTTGAAACCGAGCCTGAACCCGCTCCGGCTCCCGCAGTCAAGCACGAGGAACCCGTCCAGCAACCGGTTGCCCCCGCGCCCAGGCAAGAGGAGCGCGCCCCCGCCAGCCGCCCCGTGCAAGACCAGCCGATGCCGCAAACGTCCCAAGTCGAAGAGAAACTGCGCAACATCCCCCATCACTACAACGGGATGCCCTCCCGCATGCACATGAACGATGACCGGCCCAGCACGCCGTTCAAGGTCTTCGCCTATGCCATCATCGTCCTGCTGCTCATCCTGCTGGCCTACATCATCTACTCGGGCCTCACCATCGAGCAACCCGCCATCTGACGCGCGTTTCCCCACGCCGGCCACCCCACTAGCGGACTACTCTACCCCCCGTCAGGGAACAAGACTTATCCATTGACCGCAATTATTGAAAAAAATCATTATCTTTGCAGAAAAATACAAACAGTCATGGCAGAAAGCAATTTTATAGATTATGTGAAGATATTGTGCCGCAGCGGTAAGGGCGGCGCCGGTTCGGCGCATCTGCACCGCGCGAAGTATGTCCCCAAGGGCGGGCCCGACGGTGGCGACGGCGGTCGCGGCGGGCACATCTTCCTCAAGGGCAACCGCAACCTGTGGACACTCATTCACCTGAAGTATCAACGCCACGTGTTCGCCACCGACGGCCAGTCGGGCGGCGAGAACCAGTGTACCGGCAAGGATGGCGAGGACCGCACGATCGAGGTGCCCTGCGGAACGGCGGTCTATGACGCCGAGACGGGGCAGTTCCTGTGTGACGTGACCCAGGACGGACAGGTCGTGCGCCTGCTGCGCGGCGGCCGCGGCGGACTGGGCAACCAGCACTTCAAGACCGCGACGCGCCAGACGCCGCGCTTTGCCCAGCCCGGCGAGAAAGGCGTGGAGAAGGCTGTCATCCTGGAGCTCAAGCTGCTGGCCGACGTGGGCCTCGTGGGCTTCCCCAATGCGGGAAAATCGACCCTGCTGAGCGTCATCAGCGCCGCCAAGCCCAAGATTGCCAACTACCCCTTCACGACGCTGGAGCCCAATCTGGGCATCGTCTCCTATCGCGGCCAGCAATCGTTTGTCATGGCCGATATCCCCGGTATCATCGAGGGTGCCAGCGAGGGACGCGGCCTGGGCCTGCGCTTCCTGCGCCACATCGAGCGCAACGCCGTGCTGCTGTTCATGGTGCCTGCCGACAGCGACGACATCCGCAAGGAGTATGACATCCTGTGCCACGAGCTCGAGACCTTCAACCCCGACCTGGTAACAAAACCCCGCGTGCTCGCCATCACCAAGTGTGACATGCTCGACGAGGAACTCATCGAGCAGATGCGACCCGAGGTGCCCGACGACGTGCCCTGCGTGTTCATCTCCAGCGTGGCCCAGATGGGACTTACCGAACTCAAGGACCTGCTGTGGCGCACCATCAACGACGAGCGCAACCGCATCCCCGAGACACCAACAAACCGCGACCTTGACGAGCGCCACCGCGAGCAGGCCGAGGACAACTTCATCTTCGGCGCCGACGACCTGGAGGACGAGGCACCCGACGCCGGTGGCAAGATGGTCGATTCGGGCTCCAAGCAATGGAGCGAGGAATACTGGGAAAGCGACTACGAGGACGAGAACAAAGACTTCCAAGTCGTCAGCGACCCCGACGAAGAATAAGCATTCAAGCTGATAAAAGCTCACTAGCGCTTTTATCAGCTTGAAGTTTAGAGTTTAGGGTTTAGAGTTTAGAGATAGCGTGATGTCGTTTTCCCGCTTGATGAACGCGGATGCCTATCTTTTATCTTTTATCTTTTATCTCTTATCTTTTATCTTTTATCTTTTATCTTTTATCTCTTATCTTTTATCTTTTATCTCTTATCTCTCTCTTGCGTTATTTTCCCTCGTTGGAGAGGAGGAAGCGGCGCTTGGGGGCGATGCGGTCAAAGTCTTCCTTGGTCAACGGGGCGATGCGGTTGAGCACGGCCGACAGGCGTTGAGCGATCTTGAACTCCACGGGCTCGCTCTCGGGCACCTCACACAGCAGCTGCGACACGCGTGACTTGATGGCCGAAAACTCAAACACCATCGAGGTGTTGAACCAGGCGTCAGCATGGCTGGCAAAGGGCAGGATCCACAGGTTCTCGCCGCGCAGCACGCCGGGCCACCACTGGAGGGTCTGCAGGGCACTGGCACCACGGCTGTTATAGTCACGATAGATGCGGCGCAGCAGGCGGTTATCGTGTTCGTCAAGGCCGGTTTTCTCGCCATAGTAGATGGTCGCCTGGGCGGTGACAAAGAGGCGGAATTTCAGTTCCTCGGGGATGTCGGGGATGAGCAGGGGGTTGAGCGCGTGCAGGCCCTCGAGGAACAGGAGGCTGTTGCTCTCGAGCTTGAGGGTGTTGCCGCGGTAGGTGCGCTCGCCCTTGACGTAGTCATAGGTGGGCATCGACACCTGGTCACCGGCCAGCAGGCTGGACACATCGCGGCTCAACTGCTTCAGGTCCAGGCCGTAGAATGACTCGTAATCAATATCGCCGTTGGGGTCGAGGGGGCGCTGGTCGAGGTTGAGGAAATAGTTATCAAGCGAGACCACGCAGGGCTGGATGCCGTTGTCCCTGAGCATGTGGTTGAGAAAGCGCGAGGTGGTCGTCTTGCCCGAGCAGGAGGGGCCGGCGACAAGGACGATGCGCAGCTGCTCCTGATGGAAGCGGCGGGTGATCTCGGTTGTGATGCGCTCCAGGCGGCGGCTGTGCTGCACCTCGTCCTCGGCGATAAGGTCGGGTGCCATGCCCTGGGATATCACCTCGTTGAACAAGGCGATACCGTCCTGCCCCTGTGACTCCATGCGGCGGATGTCACCGCAGAATTCCTCCAGGGACAAGTGATGGCCATTGCCGTTATTTTCCTGTTGAGCGACGCTCGCTGTATTGTCAGTCATAACTTTCGGTGTTGATATAGTAATTATCGTATTAATGTGCTGTATATTAAAAGTTTGTGGGCCCTGTTGCGCATCACAACAGGGCCCACATGGTCTCGCTAGTAGTGGAAGCTGCTACCTCCCAGGAATTCACGCAGCAAGCTCGTACTGGGTATGTCTTTCTCATCCAGGGGCTCGAAGTAGCTGAGGAACTTCATTAAGCGCGAAGCCTCGGCATACTCGGGAGCGCTGGTGGGAACCTGCTGCAGGATGGGCAGCGCGTAGTTTTTCATCACCGCCAACTCAAACAGCAGTGATGAGTTGAACATCGCGTCGGCATTCTCGTGGAAGGGCATGATCCACTTGTCCTCGCCACGGCGCACACTGGGCCAGCGGCGGATGGTATCCCTGGCGTCGACACCACGATACTTGTGGTCGCGGATGATGCGGCGCAGCAAGCGGTTGTCGTAGGTGCCTATCCAGTTGTGGTCGTCGATGTTGAGCGTGGTGAGCGCTGACACAAAGATGCGGAACTTCTGCTCATCGGGTATCGAGCGCGTGAGCTCGGGATTGAGGCCGTGAATGCCTTCCATGAGCAGGATATCGCCGTCTCCCAGCTTGAGGGTGTTGCCCAGGTACTCACGTTTCCCATCCTTGAAGTTATAGGTGGGCAGAGCCACCTCCTTGCCGGCAAGCAGGTCGGTCACGTCCTGGTTGAACTTATCAAGGTCGAGGGCGTAAAGCGACTCGTAGTCCTTTTCGTTCTTGTTGGTCTCGTCAAGGGGCGTATCATCACGATTGACGAAGTAGTTGTCCAGCTCGATGACCTTGGGCACAATGCAGTTGGCGACAAGCTGGATGGCAAGGCGCTTAGACGAGGTGGTCTTACCGCTCGACGACGGCCCGGCGATGAGCACCACGCGGGCACCGCCCTCGTGATAGCGGCGGGTGATCTCGTCGGCAATCTGGATGAAGTGCTTGTTGTGCAGCGCCTCAACGACGTTGATGAGCAAGGGCGCGAAGCCGGCCCTGATGGCGTGGTTGAGCTCGCCGACGTCACCCAGACGGATAATCTTGTTGAAGTTGATGTAGTCGGTGAAGGCCTGGAACAACTTGGGCTGAGGCTCCCAGGAGGCCACCCGGGTGATGTCCTTGCGGTCGGGTCCCAGCAGGAGCATGCCTTTCTCATAGGGCACCAGGTCAAACACGCTTAAGATTCCCGTCGAGGGAACCAGCGGCCCGTAGAAACTGTCGACGATGTCGTCGAGCTTGTAATAGACGGTGTAGAGCTGGTTGATGCCCTCAAGCACGCGCACCTTGTCCTTGAGGCCCTGCTTGCGGAACATCTCGATGACATCGGTCGTCAAGCGCTCGCGGCGCAGGAAGGGCAGGTCGGCAGCGATAATCTCGCCCATGCGCTGCTTGAGCTGGGCGATGACCTCGGGGGTGACGAACTCCTCCTCGTGCTTGATCTGGCAGTAGTGGCCGTTGCTGATGCTGTGCTGGATGCACAGTCGCTTGCCGGGGTACAGGTCGTTCAGGGCCTTGTACAGCACCATGCACAACGACCGCGTGAACACGCGGTAACCCGCATTGCTGGTGATATCGATGAACTCAACGTGCTTGGGGGAGAAAACAGGATAGTGCAAATCCTCGACCTTATTATTCACCAGCACACACACAGCATCGCCTTGGAGGTCAAGCCGCCCCTTGATGGTCTCATAGAGGTCGATGAGCGCTTCGCCACCGTCGATGTTGATATACTCGTTGGTGTTCTTGCAGAACACTTTGAGTTCATCGTACTTTTTCATAAAATACGCAATGCTTACGGGTTTATAAGCCACAAAGGTAGTAATAATTCCTTAAAAACGGTAAGATTTGGGCAAGAAACAAGACAAGAAAGGCCAAAAAAACATTATTTTTGGCATTACAACGGGCAGATTTGAATTGAATTGCTTACCTTTGGGCTCCAAGAATAATATTGAAAATCCATCAAGATGAAAGTAAATTTTTTAGTTATGGCAATGATGATTGTTGGAGCCATGTGCGGTTGCACGGCCCAAAACAGTGTTGAGAGTGTAGAAAAGGGGTGTGACGTTTTCAAGACCCAGAACGGCACGACAGTGAAGATGTACTGCATCAAGCACGGCAGCGTGAGGATGCAGGTGGGCGACAAGTGGATCTATGTGGACCCGGTGACCAAGGCCGTACAGCCCGTGACCGACTACACCACCCTACCCCAGGCCGATTACATCCTGGTGACGCACGAGCACTTTGACCACCTGGACTCGGTGGCCATCAACCAGTTGAGCAAGGAGGGCACCGTACTCATCACCAACGCCCGCTGCCACGAGATCCTGGGCGGCAAGGGCGACGTGATGGCCAATGGCGACAGCCGCACCCTGGCCGAGGGCTGGACGGTGGATGCCGTGCCCGCCTACAACAATTCGCCCGAGAAGCTGCAGTTCCACCCCAAGGGGCGTGACAACGGCTTCGTGCTCACCATCGAGGGCATGCGCATCTACATCGCCGGCGACACCGAGGACATCCCCGAGATGGCCGACATCAAGGACATCGACGTGGCCTTCCTGCCCTGCAACCTGCCCTACACGATGACGCCCGAGCAGTGTGCCCACGCCGCCACGATGATCAAGCCCACCGTGCTCTTCCCCTACCACTACGGCCAGACCGACATCCAGCAGGTGGTCAAGCTCCTTGACGGCAGCGGCATCGACGTGAGAATCAGGGACTACCAGTAAATTTTTCTAGATAGCCTAGAAAATCTAAATCAACTAGAACATCTAGATACTCTAGATCATCTAGAACTATTAGAGATAAGAAAGCAGGCTGCCGCCGTGTCGTGAGTGACGCGGCGGCAGCCGTTTTGGTTGCGGTGAGTTTAAGGAAGGAGAGGTCTCTAACCTCTAAACCCAAACCTCTAAACTCTAAACTTCAAGTGTATCAAGCGGCAACCGCTTGATACACTTGAATAAAAGGATTTACCAACCGGGGTTCTGGCCAATCTGCGGATTCAGGTTGCGCTGATCGTCGGGAATGGGGAACAGGTTGTACTTGGGATCCCACTTGCGGGGAGCACCGTTGTTCGAGCAGTTGATGTAACCATCGGGGTCAACATTGATCTCATCAAGGCTGATGGGAGCATATCCGAGAACGTATGCACCACGGCACAGGTTGGGATTGTTGTCGGTGTCGAGCAACGAGAGCTGGTTCCAACGCAGCAGCGAGAAGTAGCGGTCGTTCATGCAGTACATCATCTCGACGCGGCGCTCACGGCGAACCTCCCAAATGATGGGGCTAACGCCCATGTTGTTGGCGGGATCGGCCTCAACGCTGGTCAGCAGGTGGGGCATGCTCACGCGGTCACGCAGCAGGTTGATGGACTTGTCCAGGTCAGCCTGGGTGATGTTACCCAGCTCGGCGCAAGCCTCGGCATAGTTCAACAGGATCTCGGCATACCAGAAGATGGGAGCGTCGGTCCAGTTACCATAGGTGCTCTGACGGTTGGTGTTGTCGATCAGGTTGGTATCGAACAGGAATACACCATAGCCCGTCGAAGCGGTGGACTGGGCACCGCCAAAGCGGGCGTAACCACTGCCGGGGAATTGGAGGATCTTGTCCACCTGAGCGCTCAGGCGCGGGTCGCGGTTAGCGAGCACGTTGCTGATGTCGATGTGGGGAGCCTCGCCCAGACCCGAGTTGTCGTCGAGAGTGACAACAGTACCGTGGTCGGTCTTGTTCAGAGCGGTGGTAGCCAGGGGCTTACCATCCTTGAACAGGTAGCTGTCGAAGGCATCCTTGGTCATACCGTTAACCTGGGTAGAACCGCAGGTGTAGTCGATGGTACCGTGAGCAAAGGTGCTCTGGATGTACTTCTTGTACATGATCATCTCGGGGTTACCGGCCAGGTCAAGCGAGTTGAAATTGGCCTGATAGTTACTGTTCAGGCTGAACTTGCCCGAGTTCATGATCTGCTCACAAGCGTTCTTGGCCTCGGTGAGGAACTTGTTGGCGCGCTCATTGTTCTTGGTCACATACTTGCTGTAGTCGCCCTCATAGAGGCAAACCTCGGCCTTCATGGCCAGGGCAACCCACTTGTTGAATTCGGTGCGCGAGTTGTCATTGGCGGTGATGTTGGTGCAAGCGTAGTTCAGGTCCTCAAGCACCTTGTCCATCACGTTGTTGCGGGGCTGACGGGGACCATACAGGATATCCTCATCATTGGGGTCAAGCACCTTGTCCACCCAGTAGCAGTCACCATAGCTGCGAACGAGCTTGTAGTGCTGCCATGCACGGTACAGGCGGCCGATACCCAGCCAGTTGGCCTTCTTGGCGTCGGTCAGCGTCGATACGGTGGGCACGGCTTCAATAAGGGTATTGGCGCGACGGATCTCCACATAGGGGGTGTTCCATGCAGCGGCGCTACCGGGAACGTTCATAAAGGTCCACTTGGTGATACCGGTCGATGCCTGGTCGTCGTTCAGCGTGTTGAAGTAGTAGTCACCACTACCGCTGCCATAACCCGTGAAGGTGTTATAGAAGTAGTTGGCGAACAGCTGGACGTTGGTCTCACTGGTAAAGTAGTTGTCCTTGGTAAACTGATCATAGGGTTCGGTGTCGAGGATATCATCGCACGAAGCCAACGAGAGCATGAAAACACCCAGGCCAACCAGTATAATTGATTTGAAAAGTTTCATAATTATATCTGTTTTTTATTAGTTTTTAGTTTCTAGTTTCTGGTCCCTAGTCCCTAGTTTCTAGTCCCTAGTTGACAGGTTCCAGTTAGTAGAAAACTCTAAACTTGATTTATACTTACTTCACGATGATCTCACAGATGGATACACGGTTCCAGCTCAGTTCATCAAACATGTCGCTGATGCCCTGACCCTGGGCGTTGATGCGCTTGGCATCGATACCATACTTCTTGACGAGCATATCCTTCACGCTGGCGGCACGGCCCTCAGCGAGCTTGATGTTGTGGTCGGCAGGACCGTCCTTGGAGGCATAGCCGTTGATGGTGCAGGTAGCCTCGGGGTGGCTCTTCATGTAAGCGGCGATGCGCTCCACGTTGGGCTGCTGGTCGGTGCTCACGGCCGTCTTGTTCACGGGGAAGTGAACCAGGATGGTCATGTACTGCAGCGACTTGTCAATCATGTTGGTCTTGCTCTTCTGGCAGTCGTTGAGGTCCTTCTGGAGCTGGTTAGCACGATTGTTGGCAGCGTTGAGCTGGTTCTGCAGATCGGCGATGCGGTTGTTGTAAGCGTTCTGGGCATCGGCGAGCTGGGCGCGCAGGTCATTGATCTGAGCGTTCAGGGCGCTGTTGTCGGCGGGAGCGGCAGCGGCAGAGCGGGTGTTGCTGCCGAAGGTGAGCTGCAGACCTACACTGTAGGTGCGCATGATGGGATCGGTACGACCCCAAACACCGTTACCATAGCTACCGACACCGGTGTTAATCTCGGGATCGAGACCGGTATGGTTGCTGTGGTTGATGATGTCGAACAGGTTGTCGGTCGAAGCATAGATGCGCAACTTCTCGATCAACGCCTTGCGGGTGATGTGCTGCGGCAGGGTGTAACCCACGGTGATGTTCTTCATGCGCAGGTAGCTCATGTTCACGAGATACTTGCTCTGGGGATAGAAGTTGAACTTACCCAGGTCGAGAATGTCGCTCGAAGCGGTACCACGGCCAGCGCCACCAGCCCACATGCGGGGGAACTCGGCGTTCTGGTCAATAAAATGATTGGCATAGTCAGCCTCGGTCACATAGCTGATCTGGTTGGTGTAGATAGCGTCGGCACCACGCATGAACGGCATCACGAATGCAGACTGGGTCCACATGTCGCGCTTGCCCACGCCCTGCAGGTAGAAGTCAACGTCGAAGCCCTTCCAGGCAGCGCCCAGACGCAGTGAGTACTGATAGCGCGGGGTGAAGTTACCGATGCGCTTCAGGTCACCGTGATCCTCGGGAGTACCCTTACCCCAATCGATGACACCGTCACCGTTCAGGTCCTTGAACTTGATGTCACCAGGGCCATAAACGAAGCCATTGGACTGCAGCTTGGTCTGGTTGGCAACACCCTGCTTGTAGGTACCGTCGTCATTGAAGTCGTTGAAATCGAAGTAGCGGTCGGTCTCAAAGCCCCAGATTTCGCCATACTCCTTGCCAGAGTAGTTGGTGTTGATCATATTGTTGCTGTCCCACTTGGTAATCTTAGACTTGTAGTCATTCACGATGGCAGTAGCATAGAAATCAACATTGCCAAAGCGGTTGTGATAGTCAACCTGGACTTCCCAACCACGGGTGCGCAACGAACCAGCATTCTCAAAGGCAGCACTTGCACCGATGACCGAAGGCAGAGCCTTGCCGGGAGCGAGCATGTCCTTGTTGGTACGCTGGAACCAGTCGGCAGTCACGTTCAGGTGACCGTTGAAGAACGCCAGGTCAAGACCCACGTTGAGGGTCTGGATGGTCTCCCACGTCAGGGATTCAGAAACCATCTTGGGCAAGCCAAAGTAGTCATACATGGAGTTGCCAGTGCCAATCCAGTTTACACCGTTGGTCACCTTGCCCATGGTCTCGAGGAACATGTAGTTACCAACCCTGTCGTTACCGATTTCACCATAGGAAGCACGGAGCTTGGCATTGCTGATGGTATTCTTGATGGGTTTCCAGAAGGGCATCTCACTGATGCGCAAACCGAGTGATGCCGAGGGGAAGAACGCCCACTGGTCCTTCTTGGGGAACTTGCTCGAACCGTCGTAGCGGCCATTCAACTCGAGCAGGACAATGCCCTTGTAGTCATAGTTGATGCGGCCGAAGAAGCCTGCCGAGCCCCAGTGGTCGTGCTCGTGGCTGTAGCTATAGAACTGGTTGGTCAGAGCCAGCTCGGGCAGGTTCAGGTCCTGAAGACCGTGCTGCTCAAAGTAGAGGTACTCATACTCGTACTTCTCCATGTTGGCACCCACCTTCAAGTTGAAGTTGTGGGTATCCTTGATCGACTTGAAGAAGTCGAAGTAGCCGTTAGCTACGTGGCCGTTCCTGAAGCTGCGGTCGGTCTCGATGAAAGTCGAACCAGTGATGTCCACGGGACCCTGAGGATTCAGACCCCAAGTGTTGTAAACAACCGAGGGGAGACCAATGCCCTTGTAACGACCTTCCGTCTTGATGAAGGTGTAGTCGGCATTGAAGGTCAGGCCATGACTGAAGTCAATCTTGGCAAACGCGCCTAGACGGGTGTTATGCCTCTTGTAGTAGCAATCGCCACCAGTGTTGCGGCCACCAATCATCGTGCGGGCGTCATACTGCTTGCCGTCGTTAGGATCTACAAAGTAGCCGTAGGGGCCGAAGAACGAACCCCAGCGCCACAGGTACTGGTAGGTACCGGCACCACGCTTGTAGGGGGTGTTATAGGTCCTGTCAACATAGCTGATGCGGGTACCGAGTTCCAACCAGTCGGTAGCACGTACCGACAGGTTAGCGGTAACATTGTAACGACGCAGCTTGTCAGGGTTGAAGTTCATCAACGACTGCTTCTGGTTGTAACCTACCGAGGTGTAGAAGTTGATGCGGCCCGAGCTGCCGGTTACACTCAGGGTGTGGCTCTGCGAGGGAGCGTGATTGTTGAAGATGATGCCGGGCACATCCCAGTTGGCATAGTAACCGTTCTCGTCATAGTCGTCACCATAGACCATCTCACGATATTTTTCCTTGATGTCGCCATGCTTGCGGATCCAGTTGTTGATGCCGTTCTGGAAAGCTTCGCTGTCCATGTACATACCGAAGAGCTCCGATGCAACGCCCATGCGGTGGTTCACGTCGTTGAGGGCGGCAACCTGGGTGGGAACGTTGGGATAGTCGGGCAAGGTGGTAGCCTGGCTCCAAGCGAAGTTGTTGTTGTAGTTTACCTTGATGTTGTCCTTGACGCGGGCGGTCTTGGTGGTGACCATAATCACACCGAAGGCTGCTTGCGTACCGTAAATCGAGCTCGAAGCGGCGTCCTTCAAGACACTGATGTTCTCGATATCGGCGGTATTCAGGTCGCTCAGGCTACCGGGAACACCGTCAATGATAACCAGCGGGCCTTGAGTGCCGTCGCCGGACAGCGTACCGATACCACGAATCACTACCGAAGCATCAGCGCTGATGTCACCGTTAGCGTTCAAAATGGTCAAGCCGGGGACGGTACCCTGCAGATTCTTGGCCACGTCGGTCTCGGACTTGGAACCGAGCACCTTGTCAACGTCCACAGTGCTCACAGCACCGGTCAAGTTGGCCTTGCGCTGTGTACCGTAACCAACGACTACGACCTCATCGAGTTTAGCGTTATCCTCGGCGAGAACGACGCGCATGCCGCTGGCGGCACGCACGGTCTGCGTCTTGTAGCCGATAAACGAAACCTGAAGCTTAGCGTTGGGGCTAGCTTTGAACGAGAAGTTACCGTCCACATCGGTCGATGTGCCACGGGTCGTTCCAACCTCGACAATGCTGGCGCCGATGACGGGTTCACCCTGTTCATCGACAACGCGGCCTGTCACAATGCTGGTGGCGGACGTAGCCGACACCTGGGGCGCGGGTGCTGCCTGGACCTGATAAGCAGGACCACATAGCATCAACAAGGCGCCCAAAAGAGCTAAATGTCTTTTCATAAGCACGTTTTAATTAGTTAATATAGTTGATAATTCAATTTAGTTTTTTCAGACTTTGCCACTAAGAATGCACGCGGGCGCGCATCTTATATTTTTTTAACGAGTTGCAAAATTCTATAAAATTTTTGAAATAGCCAAAAAATCAAGGGAAATTTTACAAATGTAAATGTTAAAAATCACGAAAAAACGTACTTAATCCAAAAAATTCGGTCTTGACTTTTACTGTTTTCGGTAGGATTTTGGTATTTTTTCGTTCAATAATTTGGTCAAGTTAATTTTTGTTTGCAAATTTGCCTACTGGAATGCCTGCTATAGCGATTTGCTCTTAGCTGAAAATTAGGTTTTTGCTCTTTTATAAGGTAGTTTTTGCTCAAGAAAACAGCAAAAATGTCATTTTTTCAACAAAATGCTTGTTTGGCTTAATCTTTTTTTGCACTTTTGCCTTTTGAAAGTCAATTATTGACCCTTAAAAAACGTTACTGACAATTAATCGATGAGATATTAACCAATTCATTAACTTCAAATCAATTAAAGCAAAGTGCGTATGAAAAAACAATTAGCACTGCTCTGCACACTGGCGATAGCCATGGGCATCCCTGCTGGACTGGCCCCGAGTCAGTACAACACGGGATTCACGGCTGTTGCCCAGAGCAACCGAGTTACAGGCGTCGTCAAGGACGCCAACGGAGAGCCGATGATTGGCGTTAATGTGAGGGTAAAAGGCACGAATACGGGTACGACCACCGACTTGGATGGCCGTTACTCGATTAAGGCCGACCCCAACCAGACGCTTGTCTTCTCCTTTGTGGGCTATGACGCGATTGAGATTCCCGCGTCGCAAGCCGCCAACGTGCAGTTGACCGAAGGCGCCAACACCCTGCAGGATGTAGTGGTAACGGCTGAGTTCGGTATGAAACGTGTCGCCCGCACCGTGGGTTCCTCGGTGCAGAATGTGAAGGCCCAGGACATCATCGAGTCGGGCCGCACCGACTTTATCTCGGCCCTGCAAGGTCGTGTGTCGGGTATGAGCGTCGTTAGTTCGGGTGGTGCCCCTGGTGCATCGACTACGGTAGTGCTGCGCAGTGCCACGTCACTGAGTGGTAACAACCAGCCGCTGTATGTCATCGACGGTATCCCCATGAACAACACCTCGTTCAACCCCACGACCGGTCTGGCAGCTGCCGATGGTGGTATTGCCGGCCTGACGCCGCGCACCACCGACTACTCGTCGCGTGGTAACGACTTCAACCCCGAGGACATCGAGTCAATGACCGTGCTGAAGGGTGCTGCCGCAGCCGCTCTGTACGGTAGTGACGCCTCTAACGGTGCTATCATCATCACCACCAAGAAGGGCCGCTCGGGCCGCGCTCGCGTGACCTACAGCAACCAGATCACCTGGTCCAAGGCCTATGGCTGGCCCGAGGTTCAGGACAAGTACACCAATGGTGCCTATGGTGCTGCCAACTTCTACTTCACCCGTCGTTACGGTTCGCTGTATGACGGCTCGCTGCCTTATTATGACAACGCTGCCGCCGTGCTGCAGACCGGTTTCATGCACCGCCACAACCTGTCGCTGGAGACTGGTAACGAAAAGATGTCTTTGCGTGCATCGGCTTCCTACTTCGACCAGGACGGTGTCATCAAGACCACGTCGCTGACGCGTACCAACCTGTCGCTGGCCGGCCGTGCCGAGCTGACCAAGTGGTTATCGATGGAAGGTAGCATGCAGTATGTGAACGCCAAGAACAACAAGGCCCCGCGTGGTTCCACCGGTCCCATCCGCAACAGCTATCGCTGGCCGAGCGTCGATGACATGAGCATCTATCTGGCCGAGGACGGTGCCCACATGAAGTATCCCGCATACTACACCGACACCGACCTGCTGAACCCGCTGTATGGCTTGAAGAAGAACCTGATGCACGATGAAACCGACCGTATCATCAGCGCTTTCTCGCTGAACTTCACGCCGATCCGTCACACTTACCTGCGCCTGCAGATGGGTTGGGACGTGAGCACTTCATCCTATGAGAACGGTATTCACCCCTACTATACCACCTCTGCTAACCAGAGTGTTGATGACTCCAACAACAGCGGTTCTTACCACATCACCAAGTACAACACGAGCGACCCGACGCTTAACGTCCTCGCCGGTTACAACAACAGCTGGCTTGACAACAAGTACTCGCTGGGTATCCAGGTGGGTTACCACCAGTTGGAGAACGGCGTGACGAGCCTGTCGTCCTATGGTACCAACTTCAAGGTGATTGACTTCTACAGCATCAACAACTGTACCGAGAGCACCGTAGTGAGCAAGAAACGCTCCACCAAGCGCCGCGTGCAGGCTATCTCGGGCCAGTTAGAGCTGGGTTACAACAACATGATCTTCTTGACCGGCCGCTTCCGTAACGACTGGTCCTCGACCCTGCCCAAGGACAATAACCACTACTTCTATCCCGCCGGTGAGCTTTCAATCGTGCTGAGCGAGATGGGCTTCATGAAGCATGTGGGCTTTATCAATTACCTGAAACTGCGTGGCGCTATCGCCCAGGTCGGTAAGGATGCTCCCGTGCTCTCGATCGATCCCGAGCTCGAGCCCACCGGCCTGACCGGTGGCGGTTACAAGTATGGCTACACCGGTCCCAACCGCAGCCTCAAGCCTGAGATGACCACCTCCTACGAGGCTGGTGTTGAGGCCCGCTTCTGGAACGACCGCATCAATGCCGACTTCACCTGGTTCCGCACCCATTGCGCCGACCAGATCGTGACCGGCTTCCGCATGAGTTACGCTACCGGTTTCGTGCTGAACAATATGAACGTGGGTACGTTTAACACGTGGGGCTGGGAAGGCCACGTCGATGTTGACGTAGTCCGCACCCCCGACGTACGCTGGAACGTGGGCGTGAACCTCTCGCACACCAACAGTGAGGTCGTTTACCTGCCCGAGAACCTGGTTGAGTTCTATAACGCCTACACCTGGAACTCAGGTAACATCCGCAACGGTGTGATGCGTGGACATCCCATCAGCACCGTAACCGGTCTGGCCTACGAGCGCAACGATGCTGGCCAGATTCTGATTAACCCGACCACCGGTCTGCCCCGCACGAGGTCTGATTGGACTATCATGGGTAACCGTGAGCCCAAGCTGCGCTTCGGTCTCACCACCTCGTTGAGCGTGAAGAACTGGCGCCTGAGTGCCATGTTCCAGGGCCGCTACCATGCCGACGTTGTCAACGCTACCATGCGTGACATGTACCAGGATGGTTTGAACTGGCTCTCGGTTGACATGCGTGAGAAGGGCTATGTAGTATTCGACGGCGTGCTGTACGACGGCAAGCAGAATACTGATAATCCCACTAAGAACACCATCGCCGTCAACCTGGGCGAATATGGTCAGTATATCTATTACGGTGCCGATGAGGACTGGATCCAGCACAATATCAACTACATCCGCTGCCAGGAATTGCGTCTGGCCTATATCATCCCGACGAACTGGCTGCGCCGCGTGACTCGCGGTGTGATGCAGAACGGTAGCATCTATGTGGCTGGTAACGACTTGTTCACCATCACCAACTACACTGGTACCGACGTTGCCGGTAACACCATGTCGGCTGCTGCCGGTGGTACTGGTGGTGAGGGTTACGACTGCTGGTCGCTGCCCACGCCACGCAGCTACTCTGTCGGCCTGAGCGTGACCTTCGGTTCCAACGACGAGACCGCCAAGCCCGTTTATACCAACACCAGTGCGCTCAATGACCAGATCAACGACCTGCGTGCTCAGCTCGCCAACGCCGAGAACACCTTCAACGGCCGTCTGGCCCAGTTGCAGGCTGACCTCGATGCCGCTAACCGCGCTCTGGCCAACTGCCGCAACGACCTGAACGCTGCCAAGAATGTTGTTCCCGAGACCAAGATTGTGGACAACAGCAAGCAGTTCATGAACATCCTGGTTCACTATCCCGTGAACAAGACCGCCATCGGTGCTGACCAGCGTCCCAATGTGGAGCGCATCGCTTCCTACATGAAGAGCCATCCCGAGGCAACCTGCGTCATCAAGGGTTATGCTTCGCCCGAGGGCAATCAGGAGAACAACATCAAGCTCGCTAACGGCCGTGCCGCCAGCGTGAAGGACATGCTCGTTAACAAGTATGGTATCGCAGCCAACCGCATCAAAGCCGAGGGCCAGGGTATCAGCAACATGTTTGACGAATTGAGCTGGAACCGTGTTTCCCTCTGCGAGATCATCGTGAAGTAAGTATAAATCAAGTTTAGAGTTTTCTACTAACTGGAACCTGTCAACTAGGAACTAGAAACTAGGGACTAAGGACTAGGGACTAGAAACTAAAAACTAAAAACTAAGATATCTATTATGAAATCATTCAAATCAATTATACTGTGTGCGCTGGCTTGCTTGGCTATGGGGCTGACATCCTGTGAAGACTACCTGGATGTGAACAAGAACACCGACGCCCCCGACTATGTGGAGGGTTACCTCTACCTGGCTGGTATCCAGCAGGCTTATCAGGGCATCTACTGGGACCTGCGCGGTATCGCCCCGCTCACCCAGATGATGGGTACCTCGAGTTACATCAACTTTGCCAATCACTACTATAATAAGAGTAATGATGCCTGTGGTGAGGCTTGGCGCATGGTTTACTGGAACCAGGGCATGAACCTGGAGAACATGATTAACCAGAGTGTCGAAGCCGAGAACTGGACATTGGCAGGTATCGGCTTGGCGATGAAGGCTTTCTCATGGGACCTGTTGACCAAGGTCAATGGTGAGGCCCCCATGAAGCAGGCCTATGAGGCTGGACGTCTCGACCATCAGTATGACTACCAGTATGACATCTATCCCCAGGTGCGCGAGTGGGCTTACAAGGCTATCGAGTACCTGCAGAAGGAGGATAACTCGTCCTATGGTAACCGCATCAAGAACAATGACTTCATCTATGGCGGTGACAAGGACAAATGGGTGAAGTTCGCCTATGCAGTGATTGCCCGTAATTTGGTTTCGTTGACCAACAAGAAGGACTTCAAGGAGAAATACTACAATGAGTTCCTTGAGGCTGTCAGCAAGTCATTTGCCAGCAACGATGACAACGCTACCTTGAAGATTGCCGGTGGTGGCGCTGATGCTGCCGAGAGTAGTTACAACAACTTCTGGGGCACCTATCGCGGCAACCTGGTTTACAGCTATTTCCAGCACGACTATCCTGTGCAGCTGTTCACGGGTACCATCCGCAAGTATGATGAGGAGGGTGAATTCATCGACACCGAGGACACCCTGGAGCTCAACAAGAAGCACTATCCCTATCAGTTGCTTGACAAGCAGATTACCAGTGACACCCTGCCCGATGTCGGTCACTTCGACCCGCGCCGCCTCGTGAAGTTGGCGACTACCGACAGCAGCAACTATGCTACCATCGCCGACCGTGAGGTGCTTCGCAGCCTCTACTATGTGGGTTCGGGCTTCACCGGTGCTGCCGGCCCCATCGCTACTGCTCCCTCGTTCTGGGGCCGCAATGCCACGTCCAACACCACCTATGATGGTGCTGGTCACTGGCTGTATCACGACGATGCTCCCTACATCATGACGACCTATGCCGAGCTGATGTTCGACCTCGCTGAGGTACAGTTCAAGTATGGCAGCAAGAGCGATGCATTCGAGACCTGGAAGAAGGCCATGAAGGCCGATATGGACTTCACCGCCAGCTATATCGTTCCCGGTACCTTGAACGGCAACTACCGCCAGGGCGACCGTGTGACCAAGGCTACTTTCAACGCCCTGGCCGAGGAATACCTCAACGGTCCCTACGTGGCTGGCCTGCCCCTGGGCGACTTCTCGCTCTCGCACATCATGATGCAGAAATACCTCGCCCTCTATCCTTGGGGCGCTATGGAAGTCTGGGTTGACCTGCGCAAGTACTTCTATGATATTCAGTACACTGGCGAGTATCCCAAGTATGGCAATGGTTGGGACAAGACCACACTCGACCAGAAGCGCGACGAAGATCCCACCAAGGTTTACAAGGGCTTCTATTTGCTGCCCGCTCAGGTTGAGGGCCGCCGTGGTACCTACAATGTGGATAACAACGGATCACCGTGCTTCCGCATACGCCCGCGCTACAATTCCGAGTACATGTGGAACAAGGGCAATCTCGATGCACTCAAGCCCATCGGTGGTCAAGAACTTGATTACCAGTGCTCAATCATGTGGTTCTGCTATCCTGGTGACATGCCCACTTCAAGATGATGTTTTATTAATTGATCAAAAATTCAATGACTATGAAATATTTCAAATATATAGCATTATTGCTGCTGCTGGCAGTGACCATGGGCTCCTGTGAGAAGAAGGATGTCGGCTTTATGGCCGAGCCCGTTGACGAGGGCCAGATGGCATACGTGCAGATCTGCTACTATGCACCTATTTCTACTGTTGCCTCCAATAATATCTACTTTGTTGATCTCAATGGCGTGGAATATGGCAATGACGGTGCTTCCTTCTTGACCACTTACAACGCTGTTCCATCGGGCGGTGTAAACCTCTATTACGCTGTGAAGGCCGGTCCGCTCAACGTGAGGTTGCACAAGCGTGAGAGTGATGGTAATGGTGGTTACGTTTATCCCGTTGCCTATGACCAGAGTGTGAATATTGAGGCAGGTAAGCGCTATGGCCTGTTCATTCATGACATGAATAAGCCGCCCATTGCCATTGAGATGCAGCCGGTTCCCAAGTTCGGTAAGGCGCTTGACACCGACTCGTTGTGCCGCGTGCAGTTTGTCAACGTGATCTATGAGAACGGTGAACCCATCAAGGACAAGGTACAGTATGGACTCCAGAACTTGGACACCAAGGAATATGAGCCTGTAGGTGAACCTGTTGCCTTCGGTGAGGTTACGTCATGGTTCATGCCTGTTGTGCGCAAGACTGTTTATAACAGTTCGGGTTCCCAGCGTCGTGACGTTTGCCTGTTCCGTGTAGATCCTCAGACCAACCAGATCAAGGAGAGGATGTTTGATGACTGGTGGACTTGGTACATCGGCCGTGCCTATCGTCAGATTGGTGCTGGTAATGTAGGTGGCTCGCCCGCCCTCACTCTCAAGCAGTTTGTCATCCAGTAAAATAATGGGGTTACCCTACCCTATCCATGTAAAAACGACCGCCGAGGCTTGTCTGCCCCGGCGGCGTTTTTTAAAGTTGAGTCCGAATTCACAGAGTCTCTACATAGCGAATGGTTTGAACATCAATGCTTTATTTTCGTCGAACTCACGTTATTTATAGGCCTCATTTTGCTGGTCTGCAAGTGCAGGGTTGGCATTGATCTCGTCTTGATCGATGGGCAGAACGATTTTGCCGAACGTGCGGTCGATGGTTTTGGGCCGTCCGTTGACTGCAATGCCGCCAAAGTCATCGTTGAAGGTGATGGAA